>CAZMMY010000033.1:0-9945 GCA_964567495.1 uncultured bacterium | reverse complement strand
CCTTATCAAGGAAATCCTTGCGGGAAACGACCACGTTCTTGCGCTTGTGGTTGATCTTGACGATGACGAACTTGCTGGTAATACCGAGGAACTGGTCGAGGTTGCGGGTAGGCTTGCTGTCTACGAGGGACGCCGGGAGGAAAGCTTCCATGCCGATGTCGGCCATGAAACCGCCGCGGACCTTCTTGAAAATTTTACCTTCGACGATGCTGCCTTCCTGCGCGTTGACGAGCAGGTCGTTCCAGGTGCGCTGGCGGTCAGCCTTGCGCTTGGAGAGGACCACGAGGCCCTCTTCATCCTGGAAAGATTCGAACAGAACGTCCATTTCGACGCCGACCTGGACTTCGGTCGGGTCGGTGAATTCATCGAGGCTGAGAATGCCTTCCGCTTTGTAGCCGATGTCGATCACGACCTCCCTACCCCGGACGGCGACTACTTTTCCTTTTACTACTTCGCCCTCCTCAAAGTTACGGATAGATTTTTCGTAAAGATCGGCAAATTGGGAAGTCATACGAGCTAAAGCCTCCTAGGCTGAATAAAAATTACGAAGGACGGTGACACCCGAAGGGATAAAGCGGTTGTTACCTAATGGGTTGTATGTCCAACGAAGTGAAGGGATTATAGCATAACCGTTATTAATGCAAAGACTATTTTCAGGCGGCCCGGAAGCCCTTATTTACCAAGGTTTGCGCGTTTACGGGCCGTCCGTTTGAGGAATTCACGGAGCGCGGGGACGCGGCGGGCTCGGAGCAGGGATTTGAAGCCTGAAATCATTTTTTCAAGGCTTTCGACCGCGGAAATCACGGCGGAACGGTTGGAAAGGAAGATCGGAAGCCAGATCGAAGCGTCGCCCTGTGCGACGCGGGTGCTGTCCCTGAAGCCGCTGGCCGCGAATTTAAGCGACGCCTGCGGCACCGCCTCGACGAGGCACGACGCGAGCGCGTGCGGCAGGTGGCTGATCTCCGCGACGGCGCGGTCGTGCCGCTTCGCGTCGATGACCACAACTTTGCGGGAAATTTTCTGCCAGAACCCCTTCACGGCGGCGAACGCCGCGGGCGAAACGCCTTTGCTTTTCACCACGAACGTAAAACCGCTGTCGTAAATCCTGGGCTCTGCGGCCCTGATTCCCCTTTCGTGGGAACCGGTCATGGGATGGGCGCCGACGAAACGGATGTTCTTCCATTTCTGTTTCGCCGCCCAGTCGCAGACCTCGCCTTTAACGCTGCCGACGTCGGTCACCAGCGTGCCGCGCCTGGCGGCGAGGTCGATGACTTTGAGCAGGTTCTTCAGGGAATCGACGGGCGTGCACAGAATAACAAGGTCCGCGAAACAGACCCCGCTGAGGTCGCCCCGCGAGGCGCGGTGGATCCACTTGTTCCGCAAGGCCGTACGCAGCGCGGCCGCATTGCGGCTGACGCCGGTGATCTCGGCCCTGGGAAATTTCTTCCGGCATGCGGCGGCAAGCGAGCCGCCCATGAGGCCGAGTCCGACAATCGTGATCTTGTTAAACTTCACGTCCCACAACTTGCGCGATGGCCCGGAGCTCGGACATGAGCGAAACAAACTGCGCCGGCGTAAGGGACTGGGGGCCGTCGCTCTTGGCAACTTCGGGGTTGGGATGAACTTCAACCATAATGCCGTCACAGCCGGCAGCCACAGAGGCGCGCGCGATCGGAGCGACATAGGAGCGTTTGCCCGTGCCGTGCGAAGGGTCAACCAGGATCGGAAGATGGGTTTCTTCCTTGACCACGGGAACCGCATTGATATCAACCGTGTTGCGGGTCGCGGTCTCAAAGGTGCGGATACCGCGTTCGGCCAGCATGACTTTGAAGTTGCCCTTGGCCAGCAAATATTCGGCGGAAAGAATCAGCTCCTGAATCGTGCCCGAAAGACCGCGTTTCAAAAGAGTAGGCTTCTTGGAAGCGCCGCATTCGCGGAGCAGGTCGAAGTTCTGCATGTTGCGTGCTCCGATCTGGAGCATGTCGGAGTACTGCGATACGAGCTCGACGTTGCGCGGGTCCATGACTTCGGTCACGACAAGCAGGCCGTACTGGTCGGCAGCTTCGCGCAGGTATTTGAGGCCTTCTTCGCCCAGGCCCTGGAACGCGTAGGGAGAAGTGCGGGGCTTGTACGCGCCGCCGCGGAGGAACGTGGCGCCGGCCTTCTTCACGGCTTCGGCCGTCTTGAACAGCATTTCGCGGTTCTCGACTGAGCACGGGCCCGCCATGACCACGATTTTCTTACCGCCGACTTTTACCCCGTTACCCATGTCCCACTCAGTATTCTCAGGCTTGAAGCTGCGGCTGGCTAGCTTGAACGGTTTCTGGATGGCCATGACCTTCTCGACGCCGGGAAAAGCTTCGAGGGGTTCCACACGCAGTTTTTCTTCCTCGCCGATGACGCCGACGATGGTGCGTTCGACACCGCGCGAAACCTGCGGGGTCAGCCCCATCTCCTTGACCTTGTCGCAAATGTGGTCAATCTGGTCCGGTGTAGCTTCCTGTTTCATGATGATAATCATTTTATTTAGCTCCTTTATCCTTGAGATATGATTTCATGAGGCGATAAAACTGCGCGTTTTGGCTCCGGCGCCCCACGGTCACGCGGATCCAGGTCGAAAGGCCGTAAGCCTTCATCGACCGCACGATCAAGCCTTTGGCCAGCAAAGCCTTGAAAACTTCATCGGCATCGTGCCCGGTGTCCACGAGCACGAAATTCGCCTGGCTGGGCAGCGCATTCAGGCCCAGCTTTTTGAAGATTTTGTACAGATACTTCCTGCCGTTTGTAACCAGGCGCTTGGTTCGCCACAGAAAGAAGCGGTCGTCGAGCGCCGCAGCCGCTCCTGCCTGGGCGACGGAGTTGACGTTGAACGGCTGGCGTATCTTGTGAAGGTAAGCAATCAGTTCCGGCGCGGCAACGCCGTAGCCCACGCGCACGCCCGCAAGGCCGAAGGCCTTGGAAAAGGTGCGGAGAATAATAACGTTCGGCCGGTGCATCTTGACGTGCGCCAGCGTGTGCGGAAAATCACGGGCTTCGACGAAATCCACATAAGCTTCGTCGAAACAGACCAGGACGTTTTCGGGCACGCGGGCCAGAAAACGCTCAACGTCCGCGGCCGAAACATAGGTCCCGGTCGGGTTGTTCGGATTGGCGATGAAAATGATGCGCGTCTTTTCCGTGATCTTCGAGACGATACCGTCCAGGTCGTACCCGAAATTTTTCATGGGTACGGTCACGAATGTGGCGCCGCAGACCTGGGTCAGGATCGGATACACCAGGAACGAACATTCCGAAGAAATAACCTCGTCCCCTTCCGACACAAAACCGCGCGCCAGCAGCTCGATGATTTCGTTTGAGCCGTTGCCGATGATGACGTGCTGGGGCGAAAGGTCCAGCTCCCTGCAAAGCCTGTCGGTCAGGTAGTAGCAGCCGGACTCGGGATAAAGATGGACTTCCGCCAGCGCCTTGCGCATGGCGCGCATCGCCTTGCGGGAGGGGCCCAGCGGGTTTTCGTTCGAAGCCAGCTTGATGATCCGCTTGAGCCCAAGCTCGCGCTCGACTTCCTTAATGGGCTTGCCCGGCTCATAGGGCTTTACCGAGCGTATACATTCCTTGAAGAGTTTTCTTTTTTCGGTCATAAGCATACTAGATTTCTTTGGCGGAAGACGCCGGGTAGGAACCCAGGACCTTCAGAAACTTTACCTTTCCTTCCATCTCATGGAGCATCTTTTTGACGTGGGGCGCTTCAACGTGGCCCTGCAGGTCGATGAAGAAGTAATAATCCCACGCCTTTTTCTTGGACGGGCGGGACTCAATCTTGGTCATATTGACTTTGTATTTGCGGATAGGGGCAAGCATGTCGTACAGCGCGCCGACCTTGTCTTTGATCGAAACCAGCATCGAAGTCTTGTCGCGGCCCGAGGGTTTCGGGATCTGGCGGGAAATCACAAGGAAGCGTGTGACGTTCTGCGCGAAATCCTGGATGCCTTCCGCCACGACAGGCAGGTTGTAAAGCGTGGCCGCCAGCTTCGAACCAATGGCGGCGGCGCCGTCTTCCTTCTGCGCGCGCTGAGCGGCCGCGGTGGTGCTCGCGGTCTCGATCAGCTCAACACCAGGGAGGTGTGCCTCCAGCCACATGCGGCACTGGCCGAACACTTCGGCCTTGGAGTAAACCCGCTTGATGCGTTTCTTGTCCGAGTTCGACATAAGGTAATGCGCTACTTCAAAAAGGATTTCAGAGCAGATCTTCAGCTCGGATTCAAAGAACATGTCCAGCGAGTGGCTGACTGCGCCCTCAATAGAATTTTCCACCGGGATGACGCCATAATCAGCCTGCTTCATCTCCACTTCCTTGAAAACCTGATTGATGCTGGAAGCCGGGAAATATTTCACGCTCGAACCGAACTTGGAAAGCGAAGCCAGGTGCGTGAACGTGGCTTCCGGGCCGAGGTAAGCGATCGTCAGCGGCTTTTCCAGCGCAAGCGAGGCGGACATGATCTCGCGGTAAATGGCCTTCAGGGACTGCTTCGGAAGCGGCCCTTTGGCGTCGCGCTCGATCTTCTGATAAATTTCGCTTTCGCGTTCAGGCGCGTAGATTTCCTTGCCGGTCTCGTGTTTGATCTTGCCGACTTCCAGAGCGAGGTTGGTGCGCTCGTTCAGAAGCTGGATGATCTTCGCGTCGAGCTCGTCGATCTTACTGCGCAGGCTGCTGAGACTCATCTTCCCCTCTT
The DNA here is from genome assembly GCA_964567495.1 of uncultured bacterium. Classification (GTDB taxonomy): domain Bacteria; phylum Omnitrophota; class Omnitrophia; order Omnitrophales; family Aquincolibacteriaceae; genus CAYLPP01. Next base: position 5,215 of record CAZMMY010000033.1, on the reverse strand, counting down.
TTTTCCGCCGCCGCCACAGGGGCAGCTTCGTCGATTTCGATCGACACGCCTTCGGCGACAGGAATACTTTCATGATGGACCTGGACGATCTTCTGGGTACCGAGAAGCTCTTCCTTCTTCACAGAGTTCTCTACTACCGTCTTGATCTCCTGTATGTTCGGCATCTCTTCCAGGGACTTCAGGCCGAAATGCTCCAGGAACTTTTCGGTCGTGCCGTACAGGAACGGGCGGCCGGGCACTTCCTTCTTGCCCACGATCTTGATGAAGCCGCGCTCGGTCAGGGTCGCGACCACGCCGCTGGCGTCCACACCGCGCAGCTCTTCGATCTCAGCGCGGGTAATCGGCTGCTTGTACGCCAGGATGGCCAGCGTCTCAAGCGCGGACTGGGTGACCTGTTTGGCTTTCTTCTGCAGCTCAACCTTGAAAATCCAGGGAGCGTATTCCTTTTTGGTCGCGATTTCGTAGCCGCCCGCGATGGGAACGACTTCAAAACTGCGGTTGTCGCGGGCATACTCGGCGGACAACTCAACCACGATGTTTTCGATTTCCTTAACTGTCAGGCTCTTCATGACGCGGCGGATATCCTGCGGGGTCAGCGGCTTGCCGGACGCAAACAGGAGCGCCTCGACCACGCGCTTGGCTTTTTCCGGGTCGAGCGGCTCGTTTTCGTTCACGCTCTGGATTTCCACGCGAGTGGCCTCGTCGACCATCACGGGCGGCAGCTGTTCCTCGAGCTTCTCCTCGATCTCGCGGCGCATCTGCTTCATTTTTTCAGCCTGTTCTTTTTCTTTCTGGTCTTTCCCCATTTGATTAAACCCCCGTTACGGCTTCCGGTAATTGTTCGATGTAAATTTCCCCGTATTGTTTGTCCTGCGTCACCCGGGCAATTTTCGTCCGGACGATTTCCAGCACAGCTAAAAAAGTCACGATCAAAAGGTTGCGCGTCCACCCCTGCCTGAAAAGCTCGGAGAACACGACTTTTTTTCTTTCAAGCAGCTCGGTGCGGATCTCAACGATCTTTTCTTCGATGGTCACGATCTGCTCGAACACCTCGTGGATGTTCTCGCGCGCAGCCTTGGAGATCACGTTCTGGAACGCGGAAAGAAGGTCGTACAGGTTCGCGCTGAAATTATCGATGTCGATATCCTGCGCGTCCAGGTCCGAAAGGTAGTATTCGGAAAGCTGGCGCGTGAAGACCTTGCCCCGCTCGTCTTCCATAATACCGAGTTCCTTGGCGGCATGCTTGAACGCCTGATACTCAAGAAGTTTGCGCACCAGTTCCGCGCGGGGGTCGAGCCCGTCTTCGTCCTCTTCCACATTGTCCTGCGGCAGCAGCATCTTGGACTTGATGTAAATCAGCGTGGCGGCCATGACGATGAATTCGCCGGCGACTTCCAGATCGAGCTCCTTGATCTGCTTGAGATATTCAAGATACTGGCCGGTGATTTCCGCGACCTTGATGTCGTAGATATCCATCTCGTTCTTCTTGATCAGGTCGAGAAGAAGGTCGAGCGGGCCGTCATAAACTTTGAGCTTCACGTGGAGCGGGTTGCGCTTTTCTGCGGCCTCACCGGGCACGGCGGCTTCGGCCTGCGGGACGGTTTCCGCAGCGGGTTCTTCCGCGCTGTCCTTGAGAGCGCGGCGGATGCCGCTTTCCGCGGGTTTCGGCTGCTCTTCAGGCTGAAGAGAATCCAGGATTTCGCTGGCAGCTGAATCCTTGCCCTCGAAAGCGGTTTCTTCGGCGGAGGGTTCCTGCGCGGCTGGAGTTTCCTCCGGCTGCGGCTCCCCTTCCAGGTTTTCCTTGTTCAGTTCTTCTTCGTTCATTTCTTGATTCCCATGGCTTTCATGGTTTCGTTAAGCGTTTTGCCCGCAACTTCGCGCGCGCGGTCGCGGCCCTTGTCCAGAATTTTGCGGATATCGTCCGGGCGCTTCTCCCAATCGCTGCGTCTATGGCGGATCGGGTCCAGAAAACGGTTCATGCTGCGGGCCATCTCCATCTTGCAATCCACGCATCCGCGCAGCGCGCTCCGGCATTCCGAGTCCACGACCGGAACGTTTTCCTGGTTAAAAAGCTTGTGATGAAAAAACACCGGGCAGACATCCGGGTTGCCCTTGTCTTCGCGCCGTTTGCGCGCCGGGTCCGTCATCATGCCGCGGATCTTCTTCTCAACCGTTTCAGCCGGGTCAGAAAGATAAATACAGTTGTCGTAACTTTTGCTCATCTTCCGGCCGTCCAGTCCCAGCACTTTAGGGGTCTGGGTCAGGATGCCGTCCGGCTCCGGAAAAACTTCCTTCTTGTACAGATGTTTGAAACGCCTGACGATTTCACGCGTCAGCTCGAGGTGCGGAAGCTGGTCTTCCCCCACCGGCACTTTCTCCGCTTTATAAAGCAGGATTTCCGCGGCCTGAAGCACCGGATATCCTTTTAATCCGTAGGTATTTATGTCACGGACTTCTATCTCGCGCAGCTGGTCCTTATATGTAGGATTGCGTTCCAGCCAGCCCAGCGGCGTCAGCATGCCGAGCAGAAGCGCCATTTCCGCATGTTCCGGCACTTCGCTCTGGATAAAAATCGTGCACTTTTCCGGGTCGAGGCCGCTCGCGAGATAATCGAGGACGACCTGCTGAACCTGGTCAGCGATTTTGTTCGATAATTCGTATTCGGTCGTCAGCGCGTGCAGGTCCGCGATCATGAAAAACGCATCCTGCCCCTGCAGCCTGGTGAAATTCTCAACAGCTCCCAGGTAATTGCCCAAATGCAATTTTCCGGTAGGGCGCGTTCCGCTTAAAACCCGGGTCGGCATGAAAAAGGGAATTTTTCGAAGCGGCGCGAAAACCGCTTCTAACCTCTCTGATTATAAATAGTTAAAGGCCTGAAAATCGTGGGTAGTATAGCGGAAGGGTGCTGCTTTGTCCAACAAAGAGGTCAGCCGGGCGGCTGCTGGACTTCGGTGAATTCTACGAGGCGAGAACGGCCGCTTCCGGTTTTTTTTTAGGGTCAGCGGCCGTAATAGGCGCCGTCACGGCAGCGGTCGTATCGACAAGCTGGGGAACGGTTTCGGGCACCGTTACGGCAATGGCTTCTTCTACCGTCACAGTCTCGGGCTGGGGCGGAATCGCGACGTCTTGCATAAGGGCCTTTTCAAGCGCGGCCAGCTCGTCCATGAGCACTTCGCGCGACTGCTTGAAGCTGTCATCCGGGAACTTGACCCAGATGTAGTTGCCCGACGGTACGGAGACATTGCACCATTTCATGATCCATTCCTTAGGAGTTTCTTTCTTGTAGTTCTGGGCAAGGAAGAACTTGGCAAGCTGGGCCACAAACGCGCCTTTATAGTAATGGCCGTTGTATACGATCTCGACCCTTGCGCCGGCGAAACGGTCGATCAGATAGAAGAGTTTAGACAGGTCCGTGACAGGCCGGGTCTTGAACTGCTTATAGGCCTTGCTATCCCGGAGAGGCTCGTATTGCTCAATAAAAGACTTTTGGTTTTTTGCGGCGTGGGCTGTCTGGGGAATTGCGAGGCTGCAAGAGAGTAAAAGGGTTGCCAGGACCATTGCGGACCTGATTCTGAGTTGCACCCTTTCGCGCTGCATGACTCTTGGGACCCTCGTTGTTGAATTTTGCGATCTGCTAAAAGATTACTTGATCCGTCTCAAAGAATCAATATTCGGAAAGCATTTTAATTAAAAAAAACCGTAAATCCAGCAAAAACCTCAAAAATCGCGGAGTTGGCCGACACCCGCCGGGGCCTCCGCCCGACCTCACGCCAAGGGCAATCCCCCAAAATCAGGGCCTGGCGTAAACCACAGCCGTTCCGTCGGCATCGAAGTCGTAGCCCATCTCAAGGAGGCTCTGGTTTTCCTTCAAAATCTTGACCTCCCCGGTCTCCCGGGAAACGAGGTAGTGATTAACCCGGATCGAACTGCTGCCGGCGTGGCGGGCTTTCAAAAACAGCCAGCCGGGGTTACGGGGGTAGACCCTGGGGAAGGCCGGGTTATTCAGGTCTTCCAGCAGCAGGCTGAGGGTTTCCCGCCCTTCTTTATTTACTCCTTTAATGCGAAGAAGGCTCAGGAAAATAATCTCGTCGTCTCCGCTCCATGCCGGATTTTTCACCTCATGCAAGAAGTCGGATACATAGGTCAGCTGCCGCTTCACCCCGTTTTCCACCACAGGCATGATGAAGACCTGATCGAACTTCTTCGCGTCTTCCTGGCGGAAAGCCAGCCACTGCCCGTCCGGCGAGCATTTCACCTCAGCCTCGCTCATGGGGTCGTCGGTCAGGCGGGTCACGGAACCATCCGAAGGTTTGAGTTTCCAGATGTCGAAAACGCCGTTCCTTTTGGAGGTGTAAACAACCGTGTCTTCGCCGCAAAAAACGGGGGCGATATTGACGTTGCCGTCGTCCAGGAGGGTCTTGACCGTGCGGTCCTGAAGATTGATCTGCTGAAGCTTGCGGCTGGCCCCCTTGCCGAATTTACCGGTCGAGGAGTCGAAAAGGACGCTCTCCCCGTCCCGGGAGAACGACGGGTTAACGCTTGCGCCCTTTCCAGCGGTCAGCTTCTCCTGCTTCCCGGTCGCGAGGTCTTCGATCCAGACGGCGTAGCTGTTCAACCTGCCCATAAAGGTCTGCAGGCCCATGTAAATGGCGCCCGCTAAAGAACCCAGCAGGACAAGCGTGATAATGACGGGTTTAGCGACGCTTTTTTTCTTTTCCATAAAATCCCTGCTTATTTTTCAGGAAGCGTAACGTTGATTTCTTTCTGCTCGACTTCCCACATCGCGCCCGTAATCGGGTCCACGATCAAGCCGATGATGCCGCCAAAGATGATGTTCCCGATATACCAGCCGTTGAAGCCGCGGGTCGTGTTCTGGACTACGTCTTCATGACCCTCTTTGGAAATCGTAATGATGTGCCTTTTCTTGCGGACAAGGTTAGCCATCATCGGCGTCGTGCCGGAAACAAATTCATCGATCTTGACCTTCGCGCCCGGAGGGTTCGACCGGATCATAACGTCTTCGGTTTTTCCGCACACGATGGTTGCGCAGCCGGAATGAGACATCATAATAACCGCTGCACAGAAAAGGCTGACTAGTTTTTTTTCCATTTTTTCAATTCTCCTTGTTTTTAAGCGCGCCTGAGGAAAGTAAAATCGGTTATTCTTTTCTGATCGTCGTAAACGACTTTAACGGTGACGTCTTCGCCGTCAATCA
>CAZMMY010000032.1:0-9949 GCA_964567495.1 uncultured bacterium | reverse complement strand
CCTGACTGCGGGCGAAAGCGGTGCGGCGGGCGATGACCTGACCGTTAATGGCGGCGTCACGGTTCAGTCCGTTCTCGGAGATGTGAACCTTAACGCGGGTGACAATGTCACTCTTAACGCGGCCAGCACTGTCCAGTCGGACGCGGGCAGCGTCAACGTGAATGCGGGTAGCGGCGACATGGACGGCAATGGCAACATCAACCTTGCCGGCGCGGTCAGCGCTCTCTCTAACGTTGTACTGAACGCCCTTCAGGGCGGCGTGACCCAGACCACGGGTTCCGTTGCTGCGAACAGCCTTCAGTTCAGCGCGGAAAACAGCGTGGCCCTTGCCAACGCGGGCAACAACTATGCGAACGTGACCGGTTCTTCTTCGACCGGCTCCATCAACCTCGGCAACAGCGCGGCTGCTGCCAGCATCGACAACCTGACCACCAGCGGCCAGGACATTACCTATAATCACTCCGGCGCCGGCAGTGTTACTGTGGACGGAACGGTTGATTCGGGCAATGCCGGTTCTGCCAACGGCGGCAACATCACGATCAACAACCTCGGCGGTTCGCTGACGGTCACCAACAGCGCGGTCCTCACTTCGATGATGGGCGCGGGCGGTGTTCTGTCCGTTTCGAACGCCACGATTGACGGCGGCGCCACGATCGTTCTCGGCCAGGGCAACATTACCCTCAACGGCGGCGGTCTTGACCTGATCATCAACGTTCCGATCATCAGCGGCACCTCGATCTTCCTGAGCGCTCTGCGCGACATCATCGTGCAGGCTCTGGTCCAGACCACCAACGCGGCGGACGGCAACATCACGCTCCGCGCCGACTCCGACAATGACGGAGAGGGCGGCGTTTGGGTTCAGGCGGCCGGCGAAGTTGATGCGGCCCAGAACATTGACATCATGGGCTCCAACCTGTTCGCAATCCCGGGCACGCTTGAAAGCATTCAGATCGATGCGGACGGCGGCAACAACCAGGTCCACACCCAGAACGGCGGCACCATTGACCTGCACACCACGGGTTTTGCTCCGGCCGGTTCTGACATGAACCTGAACGGCATCGTCTTTACGGGCGGCCTGCTGCGGGTTGATTCCGTCGGCAATATCAACACCACCAACGACGGCAACGTCGAGCTTTTCTCCAACGAGCTGAAACTTACGGCTGTTGAAGGCATTGACGCTGAAATCGACGCCACCACGGCGGCCTACCTGAATAGCACCTCCGGCGATGTCCGCCTTGAAGATCTTTCAGGCGGCCTGACCATCGGCACGGTGGACGGCCTTGTCGGCGGCACCAACAACGGCGGCGCCACTACGATTGAAACCCACAGCCCGCTGACGATTAACGCGAACGTCGCGAGCGCGGGTAACGTCAACCTGCACGCTTTCGGCAACAATGCGGGCGACGATCTTACGATCGGCAGCGGCGTGACGGTTTCTTCGGTTACCGGCAGCATCCTTATGACGGCCGGCCAGGACATCATCACCGAAGCTAATTCGGTTGTGACTGTGAACGGTACCAACACCATCACGGCGGCGGCCGGTGAAGACTTCACCAACGCTGTCATCGACGGCGATGGCCAGCAGAACGGCAGCCTGATCATGGACGGCACTTCCGCCTTCCGTTCCCAGGACGGCAACATCACCGTGGACGCCAAGGAATCTGCCCGCGTTGCTGAAATCAATGCAGACAGTGATAACGACGGCACCCGCGGCAACGTCAGCATTACGGCCCGCGACGGTTTTATTTCTGACCGCAACGGCGCTTCCACCAACGTTACCGCCGACGACCTCACGCTGAACGCTGAGCTCGGTATCGGCGACTCGACGGTTGCGGATGACGATGAACTCGAAACGGATGTGAACACGGTCGACAGCTTCAACGGCACTTCCGGCCACGTCAACATTGTGGAAGTGGCTGCTGGCGGCGATCTTGATATCGTCAGCGCGGTACAGGATGGCGACGGTGACCACAACATCCGCACGACCAACGGCACGCTCGAAGTGCTTGCCGGCGGCAGCGGAGTTTCGAGCAAGAATGGCGAAACCACGCTCCTTGCTCAGGACAACGATAACTCCGGTAATGACCATCTGCTGATCAACAACACGGTCAGCAGCACGGGCGATGGAGTTACGCTTAATAGCGGCAAGATCAACCTTGATTCCCATAACGACGTCCGGTTCAGCGTTGACGGTGATGTCACCAGCACAAACGGTGAAATCGAAGTCGATGCCACTGATTTCCTGACCATGTCGGATGACGGCGTGGGCGTGACGATTCTCGACGCCGGCACCGGCGCGATCGATCTCGACGCGGGTTTGGATATCAACCTGGCTTCGGTCAAGACCACGAGCACCAATAATCAGGCGGTCGTGATCGTCAGCCGCGGCGGCCGCATCATCGATGCAGGCGATACGGACGGCTTCAACGTCCGCACGGGCGCGATTGCTGAAGATCCTTCGATCTTCGACGGCGGCCTGCTGCTCAGCGCCTTCAACGGTATCGGTGTCAACACTGATGCGTTCGGCGGCCTTGAAACCAAAGTTGGTAATCTCGCGGCTATTACCGGCAGCGACGATATTCAGGTCTTCAACACCGGGGCCATGAACATTACGGACATTAGCGATCCCGATGCGTTAACCTCTCTTGGATTTGCGGGAGCCGGCCTTGTTTCCGGCGCCACGATCCAGGGCGGCGATCCCTCGGCATTCATTTTCATCACCACGGCTTCTCCGATGGTGGTCAGCTCGGCGGTCACTAACTTCGCGGGCGGCGACATCACGCTGTACGCGCTTGGCGGCCTGACTACTGACACAATGGACATCAACGCGAACGTCCAGAGCATCGGCGGCAACGGCGACATCCGCCTCGCTTCCGGCAGCAGCATGACGATGGGGCCCAACGTACAGGTCAGCACCCAGGGCGACGGCGTCACCTCCGGCACCGGCCAGGTCTTTATCGGCGCGGGTTATGACGTGACCGGGAAAGCCGCGAACGAACCGGTTACTCCGGGCGCGACTCTTTTCCTGCCCAGCAGCTCGCTGTTTGACACGGTGGGCAACTCGGCTGCGAACCTGACCATGGATGAAAGCTCAACCGTCTGGACCGAAAACGGCAACATCCTCGTAGATGTCCAGAATGACTTCTTCGTCGGCCGTGTGGACGCTGACGGCAATGCAAGCACCGGCATCACGGACAACCTCCGCGGTGACGTTACTGCGTTCGCCCGCAACGGTTCCATCCTCGACTCCGAAGTTCCAGACCTTGTTTCCACCAACCTGGACTTCGTTGCGGATGCGCTGACGATGTTTGCGAACGGCACGATTGGTCTGCCGCCTAACTTCATCGAAACTCAGGCGAACAGCATCACGACCTATTCAAACGGTTCGCAGTTCATCAACAACATCGGTGACGTGATCATCAACTTGCTGTCGACTCAGGGCAGCATTTTCTTTGGTGCGACGGGCGACATCCTGCTCGGCACGGCGCATGCGCCCACCGGTGAAGTGACCCTGACTTCGGGCCGCAACATCCTGTCGATCTCAACCGATCTGCTCCATATTGACGCGGCCACTGCGATTCGCCTTACGGCGGCCGGTGTTGTCGGCGGCCCTACGGCTCCGATCAATACCGAGTTTAACTCTCCGGACGGCGGCACGCTCTTCCTGAACATACAGGGCAGCAACGCCGGTGTTTCGGGTGTTGTCCGCGGCAATTTTGGTGAGTCGAGCGTGCAGTTCGACAACCTGCCTCCCGGCCTTGTGTTCCTGAATAACGTGGCCATCGGCGGCGCGACGCTGGAGCAGTTCAACTCCGCGATTACCGATATGTTTGCGGAGATCGGGCGCTTCAACAACCGCACCCCGGTAGATTTCCCGGGTTACAACAACACCAGCATCGACAACTTCGCTCCGTTTGCTCCGTCGATCAACACCAACGCTCTGGACACCCTGCCGGCCTTCTACCAGCCGCTGGTTCCTCCGACCGTGGTTCCGATCCCGGGCGAAGCAGCTGCCGAAGAGCAGAAAAAGCAGCCCCAGCCTGCAGTCGAAGGTCCCAGACGGACCCCGGCTCCCCAGACTCAGGGCCAGCAGCCCCCGACGATCGTTCCGATCCCGGCCGACGCAACTCCGACGCTTCAGCCGGACGTCGAGAACAAGGGCCAGTAAGCTCGGTATCTCGTTTTACAAAAACCCCGCATTCCCTTATGGGAGTGCGGGGTTTTTGCTTTTATAGGGCCTGGGAGGGCAAAACGAGCACTCTGGGGCAGTCTCGGGCCTTAGGGCTATTTGAGGGGGTATGGCCTTAAGAGGGGTTAAACGACCTGGCGGGGAGAGGCTTTGACGATCTGGTCTTTCCAGAGTTCCCAGGCCTTAAGATCCAGCGTTTTGATACCGTCGGTCAGACGGTCCCAATTGAACAGGCTGTGGACCGGCACCTGGTTCTCCCATTTCTCGACACGCCCGCGAAGGGGATTTCCGTCTTCGTCATAGCTGAGCAGGATGTGGCGCTTGATCATGGCAAACTGACTTGAGCCGATCTGCTCGTAACTGGTCCAGCTCAGGGTCTTGAGCTTTTCGGTTCTGGAATTGTATTCGTAAAGAATGACTTCGCGCGTTATCTGCTTTCCGCGGGGTCTGGTCACAATATCGAAGAAATCGGTGCGGACGCTTCGGCCGCCCTTCTTGTAAACATAGGCCGTTTTCTGGCGTACGGTGCGGCTGTTGACAGTCTGGCCTTCGGCGTTGAATTCTGCGATACGCGCCTGTTTTTTGAAGTCGCTGCCGTGATGCTCCTGGTCGGTCACAACCACCACCTTGGAGCCGTTGGAAAATGTTTTGATGCAGCGGAAGTCTCCGTCTTTTTCGCCGGGGTCGGTGCAGGTATCAGCGATTTTGCGGGTCACCCGGGTGTCTTCGTAACCGCCGCCCGCTATCTGGAACCCGAAGCCGCTGATGGAGCCGGCCATTTCTTCGGCGCCCGCGGACGAGGGCAGAAGTATCAGGGCCGCTGTTATCACTGCGGCAATTTTCTTTCCGCTTTTATTGTGCATCCTCGGGTCCTTTTCTTCTGGAGTTCTCTTCCTAAAAAAACGTTAACACAGGGAGGACGGCCTGCAAGAAATGGGGCCCAAATGACCGAAGCTGCTAGTTTTGGGAGAGGTAATCCTTTAGTTCTTTAATATGTATTCCTCCATGTGAGGCGTAGAGCTGAAAAACTTCTTTTAGCGCTTAAAGAAGTACCCTTTGAAAAAACGCTCCGGGACTCTTGGTTTCGTAATTTAGGAAGAGAAACAGGGTTGGAAGTTTCGTTAGCTTAGCCGGCTTTCGCCGTGGTATATTCTTGAATTCTTATGCGAAAAAACGCACATAAATTCCCGCTGAAAATCTGCGCTTTTCTGGCAGCGATTACCCTTATCGTTCCGTCTGTCCATGCGGCCAAGGTTGTGGAAACCAAGGCCATGGCTGTGACCGCAGACCCTCACGCGACGCGCACGGCGTGGGCCGTTTTGGACAGAGGGGGGAATGCTGTGGACGCCGCGATCGCCGCGCAGTGGGTGCTGAATGTAGTGGAGCCGCAGTCTTCCGGCATTGGCGGCGGAGGCTTCTTCCTATACTACGAAGCCGCGACTAAAAGAATTTACGCCTTCGACGGCCGCGAAAAAGCCCCGGCCGAGGCCTTTCCCGAAATGTTTCTCGACGAAAACAACGAGCCCTGCAAATTCAGGCCTGACTGTATTACGGGCGGGCGGCCTGTGGGCGTTCCCGGCGTGCTGAAGATGCTGCAGAAAATTCACGACCGTTTTGGATCGAGGGAGTTTTCTTTCGCGGAACTTTTTGACCCAGCGATTGCGCTGGCTGAAACCGGCTTTCCCGCTTCCCGGCGTCTGGCCCGTTTCATCGACCAGGAAAAAGAAAGGCTGAAACTCTTTCCCGATTCCCGAAAAAATTTCCTGATGCCTGACGGCAACCCTCCGCCCGCAGGCACTATTCTCAAACAGCCCGACCTGGCCGCGACGTTCAAATTGATCCAGAAAGAAGGGAGCCGCGTTTTCTACGAGGGTGAGATTGCAGATGAGATCGTGAAAGCCGTGCAGAAAGCGCCGGTCCATCCGGGCAGCATGAAAAAAGATGACATGATTTATTATGACGTCAAAGAACGGGAGCCGGTCCGCGGCACCTACCGGGACTACGACATTTTCAGCATGGGCCCGCCTTCCTCCGGCGGCACCACGCTCCTTGAAACTCTGAACATTCTCGAACGCCACGACATGGCGGCGGCGGGGCGTATAGCGGGAGGAGTGCATATTTTCTGTGAAGCGCAGAAGCTTGCGTTTCAGGACCGCAACAGGCTGCTGGGCGACCCGGACTTCGTGAAAGTGCCGGTCGAAGAGCTGGTTTCCAAACAGTTCGCAGCGCGCCGCGCTGAGGTTTTCAGCTCCCATGTCGCGCTGCCGACTTCTGAGGCTGCGGTCAGGCCGCTGGCGCTTGAGGCCAGCAATACCACCCACATTTCCATCGTGGACGCGGACGGCAACATGGTTTCTTTTACCAGCACCATCGAAGACATTTTCGGGTCAGCCATGATCGTTCCAGGCCGCGGATTCTTTCTGAACAACGAATTGACCGATTTTGATATTGTTCCGCGTACGCTGGACGGAAAGCTCAAGGCCAACGCGCCCGAAGGCGAAAAACGCCCGCGCAGCAGCATGACGCCGACCTTTGTTTTCAAGCAGGGGAAGCCGACTATGATCGTCGGTTCGCCCGGGGGCTCAAAGATTATCGGCATTGTGCTGAACATCATCGTTAATGTGCTCGACCTCGGTATGCCGCTCGACGAAGCCATGGCCGCGCCGCGCGTGATCAACCGAGACGGGCCCATTGAAATGGAGCCGGGCCTTTACCGCAATGATTCGCAGCTCCGCGAGCTCCAGCGGCTTGGCCATCCGGTCGTGAAAATCGACGAGATTGGAAACGCTCAGGCCATTTATTTCGACCAGGAAAACGGATGGATCATCGGCGCTTCGGACCCGCGCGGTGAGGGTGAAGCGCGGGGCTTTTGAGAAAGCCGGTATGAAAAAAATCCTGTACCGCGGCAATTATCTGAACTTTATCCGCGAAAAGCGCTGGGAATACGTGCGGCGCAGCAACTGCACAGGTATCGTGGTTATATTTCCCATGACTCGCGACAAAAAAATCGTCCTGGTCGAACAGAAACGCACTCCCGTCAACCGCCGTGTTATCGAATTCCCCGCCGGCCTGGTTAATGACAAGCCAAACCGCCCAAAAGAAAGCTTCAAGCGGGCCGCCGAGCGTGAACTTTTCGAAGAAACGGGTTATCGCGCCAAAAAAATGAAGTTTCTCATGGTCGCTCCGGCCAATGCCGCTATTGCGTTTGAGAAACTGCATTTTTTTACAGCGCATGACATTAGCCGGGAAGGGAAGGGCGGCGGCGATGGGACGGAAGACATCGAAGTCCATGAAGTCCCGGCAGGAAGCGTGGCTGCCTGGCTGAAAAAAAAAGAAAAACAGGGACGCCTGGTCGACCCCAAAGTCTACGCCGGCATTTATTTCCTGCTTCATAACAGACGGACTCCCCGCTGAAGACGCCCCTAGACTCTCAGGCCCTCGCCCGTGAGCTCGCAAAAAAACTTGAAGGCGATGTTTTCTTCGACGACGCAGCGCGGGCGCTTTATGCTGCAGACGCTTCGAATTACAGGCAGGTTCCAGTCGGCGTCGTCAGGCCGCGCCATGCCGCGGACGTGGAAAAAGCCCTGGAGATCTGCCGGAAGTATGGAGCTCCCGTTCTTTCGCGAGGGGCTGGCACCAGCCTTGCGGGCCAATGCTGCAACGCAGCGGTCATTTTCGATTTTCAGAAATACATGAACCGTATTCTGGACATCGATCCGGTCAAAAAAACCGCGCGTGTCCAGCCCGGGGTTGTCCTTGACCAGCTCCGCGCCGCGCTCAAGCCCTACGGCCTGACCTTCGGCCCCGATCCTGCCACCCATAATCGATGCACTTTCGGCGGTATGATCGGCAACAACGCGTGCGGCGTGCATTCAGTGGTCGCCGGCAGGACGGCCGACAATGTGGAGTCGCTGGATGTTTTGACTTATAACGGCCTGAAACTGCGGGCGGCCCCGGTTTCGGAACAGGAACTGGAAAAGCTGGCGTCTTCCGCAAGCCGGGAAGGAAACCTTTATGCCTCGCTTAAAAAACTGCGAGACCGCATTGCGCCGCTGGTCAGGTCTGGTTATCCGAAACTTCCGCGCAGGGTTTCGGGATACAATCTGGACGAACTCCTGCCTGAAAATAATTTCAACATAGCCCGCGCGCTTGTCGGTACCGAAGGCACCTGTGCCGTCATCCTTGAGGCGGAAGTAAGACTGATCCCCGATCCCCCGGCGAGATGCCTCCTTGTGGCCGCCTTCGGCGACATTTACATCGCGGCTGACCATGTGCCCGTCATTCTTCAATATAAGCCGATCGGCCTCGAAGCCCTGGACCGCAATTTCGTCAAGAACATGCGCAGCGCAGGGCTTCATTTAAGCGATATCGAGATGCTGCCGGAAGGCGAAGGCTGGCTGCTTGTGGAGTTCGGCGGCGACACGCCGCAGGAAGCTATGGCTGCGGCAGAAAAACTGGGTAAAGCGCTTTCGACCGCAAAGTCAGCGCCTGACGTCAAAATTTTTACCGGCGCCGGGGACCAGAAAAAAATCTGGTCGGTGCGCGAATCCTCGTTCGGAGCCACGGTTTTCGTGCCCGGAGCGCCCGACACATTTTCGGGTTTCGAAGATTCAGCTGTGCCGCCTGAAAAACTTGGCGCGTACCTTCGCGATCTCCAGAAGCTTTACGACCGCTACGATTATTATGCCGTGACTTATGGTCATTTCGGCGACGGCTGTATCCACTCGCGCATCAGTTTTGACCTGAAGACGGACGCGGGCATAAAAAAATACCGCGCGTTTATGGAAGAGGCTGCGGATCTGGTGGTGAGTTACGGGGGTTCTTTTTCCGGGGAGCACGGTGACGGCCAGACCTGGGGTGAGTTCTTGCCTAAAATGTACGGCCCGGAACTTTTCAGTGCGTTCAAAGAATTCAAGGAGATCTGGGATCCGGACAACAGGATGAACCCGGGCAAGATCATTCCCGGCTATCGCCTGGATGAAAACCTGAGACTGAGGCAATACGAAACTATTCCCGAGCCCGCGCTTCATTTTTCTTACGACCGGGAAAAGGAAGGCGGAGGTTTTGCGCGTACGACCGAGCGCTGCATCGGGATCGGTAAATGCCTGAAAAAGGACGAGGGAACCATGTGCCCAAGCTACATAGCCACGGGCGAAGAGATGCATTCTACCCGCGGCCGCGCGCACCTGCTGCATGAGATGATGCGCGGCGAGATCGTAAAAGGCGGCTGGAAAAACGACCAGGTCAAAGAGGCCCTCGACCTCTGCCTGGCGTGCAAAGCCTGCAAAACCGAATGCCCGGTCAGCGTGGACATGGCTTCCTATAAAGCGGAGTTCCTGTCGCATTATTACGAGGGCCGCCTGCGCCCGCCATCGGCGTTTGCGTTCGGCTTTATTTCCCTCTGGGCGCGCTGGTCCGCACCCTTCGCGCCGCTGGTAAATTTCATTGCGAATGCGCCGCTGCTTTCCGGCATGATCAAATACGCTTTCGGCATGGCGAAGCAGAGAAAAATACCGGCGTTTCCCGGCGGGACTTTTACGCACTGGTTCCGCGGAAGAAAGGGAAAAACGGGCGGCCGCAAGGTGCTGCTCTGGCCCGATACCTTCCATAATTATTTTAATCCTGATGCGGCCATCGCGGCAGCCGAGGTGCTCGAGCATTTCGGTTTCGAAGTGGTTCTGCCGGGCAAGCCTTTTTGCTGCGGAAGGCCGCTGTATGATTCGGGCCAGCTGGGCGCGGCCAGGAAATTCCTGGAGGACA
>CAZMMY010000031.1:729-10417 GCA_964567495.1 uncultured bacterium | reverse complement strand
AATTTTCCTTCCGCCGTGGCGGAACCGTGGCCGCCAAGCTGCGGAAATTTCTTCCGCGCCATGATGACCCTTCCGTCCGAGCCGAATTCCACATCCACGGCTTGTTCTGTCTCCGCCGCCGAGGCGCGGCGCGCTTCGGTGGAGGCCGAGTACCCCGTGAAGGGCGTGCCCAGGTTTTCTTCGGTGAATGCGACGCCGGAAATCTCGGCCTGGTCGTACGTCTCACCGGCCAGGGTAACGGGTGCTGGCAGCGCTGCGGCGACCGCGCGCTTGATCGGCACCAGGCCGACTTCATGGTCATAATCGCCGGCCAGCCAGTTTTTGGGATATTCCGCGGCCATGCGGCGCAGCTTCTGCCGGACTTCGGCAGGGACCATTCCCAGAATTTCAGTGTCATAAACCATGTCGATCGGCCGGCCGCCTTCCAGCGTTTCGCGGAAAATATCCTGGTCCGGGCGTTTGACGCGCCTGATTTCCGAACGCAGTATTCTGGGCTCGTAATGCAGCACGGTCTGCGGAAGTCCGAGCCCGGCAGCGGCTTCAGTGAAGCCCGGCATAGCGCGGAGGGTCTTGTAGCCGAAATAAACAGTTTCGCGCATTCTCTGCAGCCAGGGCAAAGCGCTTTCTTTGGCGTTATACGCGGGCACAACGATCTTGATGTCCTGAAATTCCGTAACGGCTTTCATCCACTGCCGGTCGGCCAGCTCTTTCTGACCGCCGCGCACAAGGCGTATCATGTCGATATAAAACCGCACAAACTTTTCCGGGTAGCCCATGAGAGCGCCGGTCAGCGCCGCGTGCTCGTCGGATTTTCCCGGAAACCGGTTGATCAGCTTCTCCACGAACTCGCTGCCCCGCTGGAGAAACAGAAGGTAATCAACCATGTAGGCGCGACGGATTTTCGTCAGCTCCGCGGTGTCTTCTTCACTCAGTACGCCCAACTCCCTCAGCATAAGTTCGTAAGCGAAAACAGCCTCGATCGCCTGGGGCGTTGAGTACATCCGGTCCGCATGGAAAGAAAGAGGGAGCGAATCCCGGAGAGCCGGCACGGCAAAAAGGTCTTTGAAAAGCGTCATGGGCTCGGGCCCATGCTCACTTTCGTAACGCAGATAAACCGCTTTGGCGCCCATGAACGCCGCCAGGAACGAAGGGAAAATCAGGACTTTCCTGGATTCCGGGGAAATCTGCGGAAATACGCCGGCCAGCATGACAGCGCGCTGCCGGATCCGGCGCACGTCCTCGTCGCTGAAAATCCTGACTTCAGAGCGCTTGCGGCTGAGAGGCACCGTGACTTCGGCGGTGCTGATCGGCTGCCCCTCACCTTTGCCGTTGTCCGCTGTTTCCAGCTTTAACGTCCGGGATTTCGCGTCAATACGCGCGGTCAAAACGCCGTCGGTGTAACGGCCCTGTTCCCAGACTTTTATCACCATCCCGGTCACGGTTTTTTCAAGCGCACCCAGCTTCACGGGGGGCAGATTCACTCGCCCGGCGGCAAGTTTTCCGGCCAGGTCCCGCATGATTTTGTCCACAAATTCCTGGCCGCGGCCCGTAAGCGCGCCTTCCGTGGTAAACCCGCCCCTGTCGGACCAGTTAATGTCCCTGTCAATAATCCAGGCGCCCATGCCTTCAAACTTATTGGCCTCCTGCACAAGTTTCCGCAAGTAGTTCGCATCATTTCTTTCCAGAATTTTCTTCACAGCCTCCGCGGCGGCGGCATTCAGAAGCTGCGCGGCATCAATTTTCACGCGCGAACCTTTGCGGGTCAGGATGACACCGTAAGCAACCGGCCAGACCATAAAACCCTGCGCCCCGATCGCAATAGTACCCTGCTCGTTGGGAATGACGACCGTCTCCGCGTTAAACCCCCGGGCCTCATAGAAAGCCGTGACCGACTCCGGCCCGTCCATAAAACGGCTGACGTTTTCCACCAGCCGGTAATTGACCGGGAAGCGGGTCTCCTGCTGTGCGATTTTCTCGTTGATGATGCCGAGCGCAGCAGAGCGCGCTTTATCTTTTTTTGCCGCCTCTGCATTTTCAGCGATCATGATTTTAAGATTGTCGAAAAACGGGTTCGGCGCAAGCTCTCCGCCTGCCAGCGCCTCCATTCCGGCGAGATATTCACTGATCTCTCCGACGGCGCCGCTTTCGATGCGGCCTTTCAGCTTCTTGAGCTTCGCCAGTTCAAAAATCATCGCGCGGACGTCCATGACGATCTGCTCGATATATTCCGATTTGGGGTGATGCAGCAGCATAACCGCGAAACCACTACGCGCAAGAAGGCGCTCGATCTCAGCTGTTCTTTTGTCCATATCCTGATAGTCCTGTGAAAATGTCGAAACGATCGCGTCGTACTTTCCGGAGGGAAGGCCGGTTTTTTCGTCCGCGGCTTCGTGGTAAGTAATGGGCTCGCCGGCCCTGATTTTCGCCAGCTCACGCGGCGCAAGGTCGACCGCATCGATCCGGGCCTCGGGCAGAACGGCAGCGGCGGAACGCGGCATAAACAGCGTGGGGCCGGAACCGATGTCGGCAATCCGGGCGTCCGCTTTTCCGGTGAGGCTGCGGAGAGCGCCGAGTACGAACTGCAGTGCGGCTTCGGGATACTGCCTGCCGAACGAACCGTGGGAGTCAAGGGCCGTATTGGACCAGTCCATCGACCAGATTTTCTTGCGGCTTTCGTCTTCCGCCGGCGCGATACGCATTTCGGAGCGAAGATTTTTGATATCGGCGCGCAGGATTTTTTCGAACTGCTCGAGGGTAGGCCACTGCCGCCGCATTCTCTGGATAAACGGAAGGGCCATCGGTCCGGAAGGAAGGCCCGTTTCGATCGCGGTCTGAAGCTCCGCCACGGTCCTGAATTCCTTTTCCATGTAGATCAGATGCAGGTAATCCTCGCGCACGGCCGCCGCGAATTCATCAGCCGCGGTAAACGGCTCGAGCAGCGACACGGCGCTCATGATTAAACCGAATGTATCCGTGTCCGCACCCCGGACGCCTTCGATGGCGTTATGATCGCGGTTTACAGGCGTATATGCCAGAGTCCCGGCTTTGACGATCCTGGAGCTGAACTTCCTGCTGAACCCGAAGTCGTTGAGCTGGACCGCACCTTCGGCGTTTCTGAGCATGTTGGCAGGCTTGATGTCGTTGTGTCCGTAACCTTCCCGGTGGATTTGAGACAGAACGGACGCCGCAGCCAGGACGGATTCAAGCACCTCAACCGGCCCGGAGAAAGTATATTTAGAGAAAGCTTCCGCCTCAACAATACCGTCGAGCTCGAGCCAGAGCCCGCCGTCGGACATCTTGCCGATTTTTCTGACCACCGGAACGTTTGGAATTCTGCGCCTTTGAAAACGCAGAAGCACCAGCGCCTCTTTTGCTATGTACGCGCTGTATTTCACTTCCTTCGAAACTTTGATCACGCGGCTGCCGTGAGGGCGGCCGTTTTCAAAAACGCGGTAGACAGTCTGTGCGAGCAGTTCCCCGACCTTCGTTTCCGGAGAGGAAGAAAACAGGGCGTTTTCTTTTGCTTCGAGAACCGCCGGGTCGAAAAGGGCTCCGAATTTCTCCTGGAGGTATTCAACCGGCACCGCGCCGCGCGGAAGGCGCATTTCGGAGCGTTTCGAGTGCCAGTCCGCCACGAGCTCATGTCCGGGCTCGATAATTTCAAGGCGGGCGCCAAAAAAGTCCCGGTCTCTTTTGTTTTCAGCCAGGTCCGCTTTGCCATAGCCTTCGGTCAGCTCTTTTATATAAGAATCCCGCTTCTCGGCTGCGGTCTTGGTTATTCGCGTTTCTGAGGGCGCGTCGTCAACCCATTCGAGCAGGCTTTCAAGCTCAATGATTTTTCGGTCAAGCGCGGCAAGCTGTTTCGGCGAATCCGCAAAAACGTCACGCTGGCTTGCCAGCAGGAGGTGCTGGTCCCTGACGCCTGCAGTCACACTGAAAATTTCCGACATCAGCATGAAGTACTCAAGTTTGATTTCAGCAGGCAGCGGATTGCGGCTTAAAACGGAAACAGTTTCATCAGCCAGCTCGTTTTCATCCAGGCCGAACCTGGAAGCAAACTCGACCACGTCGTTCAGGCCCTCGGCCATGGCGTCCGGATCGTTGAATTCCGTACGAGCGCGCTGCAGGAACACGCGGGCAAGATTGACGCGGTAGGAGCGTGCATGGCCGGAAACACCCGTATCGGCAAGCTTCGGCGCCATTTCCTCGATAAGGTTCAATATGACTTTAAAAACATTCGCTTCGTCGTTTTCCGCTTCAGCCGCGGGCGGCAGCGCGGCGGCAGCCTCGGCTTTCCTGCGGTATTCGATCCAGGGCTCGCCGTCCAGGCCCGCTTCGCGGCCGAGCAAGCGGCTCAGGATTTTACGGCGGTTGAATTCAGCTTCCATTTCTTCGGCCGCGGAATCTCCGGGGACAATCGGCCGGTCGAAATAAGCCCAGAAATCGACGGCGGAATTTTCCCACGCCGCCTCCAGAACACGGGTCTGAGCTTCGAAGAACCCGGCTGCGGCCCCGAGCACACCGCCGAGGACGCCCATACGTGCGAAGGCATCGGCGTAACGCCCCTGTATCAGCAGTTTGTTTACTTGCTCTTTCGCGAGTTTTCTCGCTTTTCCTTCGGCCTTTTCCAGGTCCTCCCGCCATGCAGCGCGCATGTCGTCGAACAATTCGCCTTCAAGGGCCTTCAGCTCAACGGCAAGCGACTGCCACGATTCTGGCGTGCCCGTCACATTCTCGTGGACCTTGTCGTGAAGGCCCTTAAGCTTCGCGGCAAGCACGTCCCTGCGGCTTCTCTGCCTGGCTTCCGCGATCCTGGCTCGGAGGGCTGTGAAAGCTTCCGGTTCTCTTGTGAACATGCCTGCGTACATGCCGAAAATCCGTTCCGCGTCGGCGCTATCCGAAAACCTCGCCTCCACTTCCGCACTCACGAGCTCGACGACTTTGGTTTCAAGCCGCCCTGCGAACGGAGCGAAAGAGGCGGCGTCCGCGCCGGCGGAGGCCCGCAAGTTTTCGACCTGATTAAGATAATAAATCCATTTCTGGGTGCCGGGAAGCTGGCCGCTTTCGACCACTTTCCTGGCTTCCAAGAGCACTGTATAAGCGCCGGTATGGCTGAATGCCTGCGGGAATTCCTCTTCCAGTTTTCGGAGCCTTCCGAGCGCAACATCCGCGGCCGCGGCCGAGCGCTGGTTCAGCGGCTGATCAATGGCGCTCCAGAATTCACGCCGCAGCTCCTGCCAGTCAGCAGCCATGGCGGCGCGTTCCGCCTCGATCAGCGGCCTTACCCCTCCAAGCTTCGGCAGAGCATCCGCCATGGTTTCACGCGCTTTTTTATATTTACGGGCCTTCCGGAGGGTTTCGATCGCCCTGGCCGCTTTCATTTCGGCTTTGGCGTCCAGAAGCTTTTCAAAAGTTTCCAGCTCAGGCCTCGTGACCTGGGCTTTAAGCGCGCGCACCTGGCTGCGTATTTCGATCAAAAACTCGAATTCGACGCTGTTTTTTTCCGCGTCCTCTCGTAAGCCGATCAAAGTCAGATAAAAATCCTGAATACGGCTGCCCGTGCGGCCTTTTTCAACTGCTTCAAAAATATCGAGCTGTTTCGCAAGCTCCGCGCTTTTAGAAATCGTCAGATCGGCAGCCAGCGCGGCCCAGAAATAGCCGAGGGCGTCGGCCCCCTGTTTTTCCAGCTCCACGCGCAGGGCTTCGAGCGCAGGGATTTCTCCGGCCTTTTCTTTTACGGCTCTCAGAGCGCGAAAAGCCGCGGCGTAATCTCTTTTGGAAAGACGGGGGTCAGAGGTCTTCTGGATGGCAAATTCACGCGCGGTGCTTTCGAGTTTCAAAGCCACGATCCCCCGCAGGCCCTCGAGCCGGGCGCGGTCGACGCGCATCTCAGACTTTCTTTCGAGTTTCTGGTCGAGCATAGCCAGGACCTCAGCAAGGTCGCTGATGGCGCTCTCCCCTTCGGCAGCGGCGGCCGATTCAGCCAGGGTGCGGACTTCGAGGGCAAAATCCGCTTCCTCCGCGCCGGTTTCAGCCTCGCCAAAAGCTGTTTTAATTTTCCTGTCGAGCTCGAGATCGGTCCGCATTGTGTCTGAGACATGCTGGTCAAGCGGGCGATCGAGAAAAGCTTCGAATCTCTCCCGCGCATCCCGCCCCTGACGGCTGAGGTCTTCTTTAAATTCATGAAGAGGCTGCGGGTCGTCGATTTTGGGTGTGACTGCGCCGATAAGCGAAACCGCCGCATCGAAATCGTCCGCTTCAACCAGCCTTTTCACTTCAGCCAGGGCAACCGCCGACAATCTCGCGCGGACCAGGCCTTCAAACGCCGCAATATTGTCGGCGTAACCCGCTTCACCGGCTTTCCATTCGCCCGCGCGGTCCAGAACCTCGATCAATTCCTGCGCCGAGGCATCCGGCCTGCCGGCAGCCCGGCGGTCCGCGATCACAAGTTCTGCTCGTTCGCTTTCGGTCCGGCCCATTCTCGCGGCGGCGGCCTGCATGGCAGCATCTACATCCTGATCGAGCGGAGCTCCAAGACTCGTCCATACCGCGCCCCAGGTCGCTCCGCGGGCATCACGTTCGGCTTCGAGGATGGCCTGACGGAGCTGGCCGAGCGATTCGGTCTCTGCGCCCGGGCCCAGGATCCTTTCGGCCCTGTCCGTCAGCGCGCGGGCTCCTGAAAAATCATCGGCTTCGAGTTTTTCACCGGCTTCTGCGGCCACACGAACGAGAAAATCCGCGGCCTGAAAATTTTCCCACGCGGCCAGGTCGGGCAGAAGCTGCGCGACCAGACTCGCGGCGTCTCCCGAGCCGAAAGCCTCCAGGCTGGCGCGAAATTCCGCAAGCCTGGCAAAAAAAACCTCGTCGTCTCCTTCTTCATATGCCTTGCGCACAGCAACGGCCTGCTGGCGGTCGGCTTCTGCCTCGGCCATAAGCCCGTCGCGGCGCTCGAGGAACTGCCCGTATTTGGGCGCCATGACTTTTTCTTTGATCTGCGCAAACGCCCTGTCCCAGTTCGCGGGGTTGACCGGAAACTTGACCAGTTCCTGCTCCGCGCTTCTTTCGAAACCGTTCATGTAATACATACTCAGGGCAGAAACCTGTTCGGCGATCTGCTGAACACGTGCGGCACGTTTCTCGTTCCGTGGTGCGGAAAGATTTTCGAGCAGCTGCTTCCAGGCGTTGCCGAGGTCGTAGGACAGGACGATCTGACTGTCCCGCATAATGCGGACGTACATCGCGACCGGCGCGAAATAAACTTCGTCCCGCCCCCAGATATGGCGGGCGTAGCGGACCATGTGAACGCGGTGCCTGGAAAGATTGGTCGGGCCCATCGCCTGCAGGATACCGTCAAGAACCTGGAGGTCAAAAAGCGGCCGAAGGGGCGCGGGCACATCCGCACGCGCGGCCTGGAGCTTCACCATGAAATTGTTTTTCTTCGCTTCGTTATAAAAGGTCCGGAACTTCTCGACATACGCAGAGCCTTCCTTCGAAGAAAAAAGGAGCTTGGGCTGCAGGCCGTCGGGGCCTTTACGGGCGTCGTGCACATACTCGATCGCGCCCAGGATGGCGGCAAGCGGCGCGAAGAACCTGTCTTCGTCCAGCAGGGACTCGCGGAAAGACGTTTCAGCCCAGATCGCCAGAGCGCGCACGGTCGCTTCCGGTTTCGATGCGCCGGTCATGAGCTCCAGGACTTCAGCGATCATCCGCCAGGCGGCCGCAACATCGCCATAGCTTTCGCGTTCGCGGGTTTCGTCGGTTTTCGTATAATGCTTGGGCATTTCGGCCTGGTGCATCCTCTGGCGGCGAACCATGGCGCGCTCCAGGGCGTGCTGTTCTTCCGGGCTGCGGGCCAGAAACACGCTCCACCGGCCGGCATTTTCAGGCGAATAAAGGGCGTAAGAACTCTGCACAAGCAGCCTTCCCTCGAGCGCGGCGGCGGCCAGCTTCGCAACGCTTTCGTTTCGGTGCTGAAGGGTGCTGTTGGCGGGTACGGCGTATCCCCGGACTTCCTCGGGATCCGTTATGAAATACTCGGCAATAAATTCCGGCGTCAGCTCGTCGCGTTCAGGGAGCCGCGGCAGAGGCTTTTTAAGCACGAACATGCGGCTGTAAGCTTTATTGAGATCCTGGGTGTCTCTGGCCGCCACGAGATACGGCGGCTGCAGCGGGCCCTGCGCGGCGCTGACCGCGATGCTCATGATCGGCGCCTCGACGTCCATCAGGATGATCGACGCGCCGGTATGAGTGTAGCGCGATTCGACGCCGGCTTCGCGCATCAGGAGGATCTTGGAAAGATCAAAATCCGCTTCCGGATTCGCGTTTTCGGAAGGCAGCACCCCCAGCGCTTCGAAGCGCGGATAAAAGAAATAAGCAGGTTTGCCTTCGCCCGCCTCCTGCTCTTCGAGCATGATCAGGAACTGCCGGGTCTTCTGGCGCTTGACGTCCGGCGCATCGTCATAGCCCGGATAATCCGGGCTTGTGAACGCGCCGCCCTGGCGCTCGTTTTCCTTTTTAAATACCAGAATACGGTGCGCCTGGGCTGCATAATCGAGCAGAAGATCCCGCACTTCGTTGGCGGAGAGGCGGCCCGAACGCAGCTGCGCAGCCGCAGAAGCGCCTTTAACGTCGCGGGGCCCGGAACCGCGTTTCTCGTAATTCCAGACCTGCTTGTAAAAATGAACCATAAATTTTTCTGCAGCCTTAAGCGCTTCCCTTTCCATCGAGCTGAGAGCGTCCATACGCGCAGGCTCCGCGTAAAAGGAGAAAAACCATTCTGCGTCGCGCTTCCACGCTTCAGCGGACCTGGCCGCTGCGTCAGCGGGCCGGTCGACCCAGGAGGTGATTTTTTCCAGCCTGGCATTAAAAGGAAGCTCCGCGTCAGTATCGGCTTCGGGTTCGGGCGCAGGCGTAATTTCAACAGGCGCGGCCGTTGAGCCGGTCTGGAGCGCCGCAGCCACAGAGGCGGGCCGCCTTTCGGGCAGGGTCACGTTATAATCCGGCGCGATGTCGTAGAGCTGTTCGGGAACTTCGCCGACGACATCGATGACTTCCATAAGAAGGGGGCCGGCCTGGTTCTTGTCGGCCAGCTTCGGCAGGCTGACAACCACGCTGTCCGTATAAACGACTTTCAGATCGGCCAGGGCCTGCTTGAAATGCTCAACGACGGAACCCGGCATGAAGGCAGTGCCTTCGCTTCCGGCGCGAGCGATCAATTCTTCCATTTTGCGGAACACCGCCCGGAAATTCCTCTCGCGCAGGGCGGCCGCGATTTCCCCGAGCAGGACGTATTTTTCAGCCTCGGCGCGCAGGAACTCTTCGCGGCGCGCCAGCATCTCAGAGACGCTTCCCTGCCGGATCTGGGCCAGGACAGGTTCGAAAAGGCCGCGCTGCCAGTCATTACGGCTTTTGATGACGTTGAAATCGATCAGAGGCATGGCGCCGGTCTCGAACGCGGGAAGCTGCGTATCGTTCATGGCGAAGCGATAGCGGTTGATCTCGTCGACCAGGGCGGAAAGGCCGGCCTCACCCTTATCAAGCGAAGTGCCCGTATTTTTCAGGTTTTCAAGAACGGCCATCCACGCGGCTTCGTAATTCTTGCGGACGAAAGGAAGCGCGGCAGGCCGCACCGCAAGAGAAAGCGGCGCCAGCGCGTGGTCCGCAGACTTTTCATTGCGTTCCATGGCAC
>CAZMMY010000031.1:0-719 GCA_964567495.1 uncultured bacterium | reverse complement strand
ACTGTAAACAGCGGCTGCAAAGTCGCTCTGTTTTGCGGCTTCGCCCGGAAGCCCCATGTATTTCATAATGGCGTAGGAAATCTGAAGGTCAAACATCCTGCGTTCCGTTTCAGTCAGTCCGGCGCGCGCGGCCGCAAAGGCCTCGGCGAATTTACGGCGCTTCAGGTTGCCTTCCATTTTTTTAAATTTCTCGTCGGTCGTGTCCCAGTCAGGATGCGCCACCAGCTGGCCGTCTGTCTTGGATTTCACCGGTGTTGCGCCGAACATTTTTCGCATAGACGCCCCGGGAGTCGACAGCGGCTTCGCGCTGGGCACGAGCCAGGCGCCGTCTTTGGTTTTACCCGCGCCCCAGAGCAGGTAAAGAGGTCTCGGCACTTCGGCGCTGCTGCCGGGCTCGAGGGCCTTGCCTATGCTGGTATTGTTCACGCGGCTCATACGCGAATGGTCCATTTTTTCGGTGCCGACGATTGACAGCGCAGAATCCATAACGCCCCAGATCTTGAAATTGTCGGCGGGCGTGCCCTCAGTGATCCCCGAGCGTTTCATCATTCCGGGCAGTTCGCGGTCCTGGATGTCGTAATAGCGGCGCATCGCGATTGCGATGGAACGGCTTTCTTCCGGCCGGCCTCCGTAACGGGCAATAAATTCCGCGTATACCGGGATCATGGCGGGGTTGAAAACAGTGTAGTAATCCTGATAGACCAGCATCCCCCGGGCCG
>CAZMMY010000030.1:0-10484 GCA_964567495.1 uncultured bacterium | reverse complement strand
GATTTTTAACCGCCTTGTGATGATTCAGACACTGGCGCTTGTTTTCTGGGCGGTCTGGAAGAACCCGCAGATGTTCCGCGGCCTAGGCTATGCGGACCGTTCGCGCGCGGGCCAGAATTTCGGCCTCAGCTTTATTTCGGGCCTGGGCGTTCTTTTCCTTTTATACTGGGTAAAGTCGCTGTTCGGCGCGGCGGAGTTCCGCCTCGTAAATATGGCCCCGGGAGCACTGGCTATGCGCGTGACACTCGACCTTTTTGCCGCGCTTTTGATCGCCCTTATCGAAGAGTTCTTTTTCCGAGGCGTGATTTTTTCATATTTCCGCCGTTCGGGCATGCAGATTGTTCTTGCCGTCCTGGTGACAAGCGCCGTTTATTCCTCCCTGCATTTCGTGGGAGGGGGCAAGCCTTTCATTGGGCCCGAGCCGGGGTTCCGGGAAGGCCTTCAGCTGGTGGCGGCACCGTTTATGGCTTTTACCAAATGGAGGGAATTCTGGCCGGACGCAGCCGGCCTGTTCTTTTTTGGCATGGTCCTGAACCTTCTTCTGCTCAGGACGGGTTCGCTTTACGCTTCCATGGGCCTGCATGCGGGCTGCGTTTTTTTTGTCAAGCTGGACGCCCTTTTCGCCGACTCATTAAACGTTAAAAACTGGGTGTGGGGAAGTTCCAAAATGTACGACGGCCTGGCCGGCTGGATTTTTATCGCCTGCGTGGGAGCTTTTTAGCTTTTCTTGCTCAAAGGGACAACCCGGCCAACACAAAAAGAGAGCCGTTTATGATATCTGCCTTCCGCTGCAAGAAAAGCGCCGCTGTTTTTGCGCTTCTTTTTTTTCTGACTTCTTCCGTTGCCGCGGATCCCGATAATATTGTTCCTCTTCCGGACGACCGCTCTATTTTTATTTTTTCCGAGCATTTGATGGAAGCGGACGCTACCACGCGCCTCGAGGGACGCGACGTCCGGAAAGGAGACTGGACCGGCGACCATTTCAGCTTTTACGGCATGGATGAAACGGCTTCTATCCGTGTGATTTCGGAAGCGGTCGGAGCGAATACGATCCAAAGCATCCAGATGAATGCCTTGAAAGGAACCAGTCGCCGCCTGCAGTTCTTGAATGTGCCGCCGGGCAACTTTCTTACTGTTTACTATAAAGTAGATTCCGAAGAAGACAGCGAAGCAAACGGCGAAGCAAATGGCATAGAAATCAAAAGAAGAAACGAAGAGATGGAAAAGAACCAGAAGGCTTATTTCTATCTTATGATCTGGGTGGGAAGCAAATTAATGCGCCGTATCCGGATCGCCATGTCAGACGAGGGTTGGCATATCGAACGTATCCCCCTGGAAATTGTCGGTTTCTTCAACCGGGAGCTTCCGGTCTCCTTTGTCGTCGTTGGAGACAAAGACACTTCATCGAATTTCCGCCTCTTTTCTGAAATAAGTCAATAAAGATCAATTTATATCAAAATATAGCATCGCCCTTTAGGATATAAATCCGGAGTCTTTTTTGACTCTTTAAAGATTTAGGGTTAGACTTACATCAGAGCTGAGAATGGCCAAGAAAGGGAACTTCTCTTGATGGTTCGTCTAAAGACGCTGACGAAATGCCTGGCGATTTGTTCTATTTTCACGCTCGTCTTTTCTTCCCGCATCGTATTGGCGGACAATAAGTCGTCTGCCCAGGAATCGGGCGGCGAAGTTCCTGATACCCCTTCCAAACCTTCGAGTTCACTTTTACCTTCTCTGCCGACAAGCAAGGGAGGCCCGGCGCCTGAATTGACCGAAAAGCTTCCGCACTGCGGTGACGGGCTGATTGACGGACAAGAGAAGTGTGACGACGGAAACCTTTTAGGCGGAGACGGTTGCTCTGCGGAATGCGAAATCGAGCCAGAGCCCAAATGCGGCGATGGAAAAGTTAACGGAACCGACGAGTGCGATGACGGCAATACCGCTGACGGCGATGGGTGCTCTGCCCAGTGCCGGCTTGAAGGCTGCGGCGATGGACGCATCGGCAGCGGTGAGCAGTGCGATGACGGCAACTCTTCCTCGGGCGACGGATGCAGCAGTTCCTGCACGGTTGAACGCTGCGGAGATGGCGAAGTGCAGGCCGGCCTCAGTGAAGCCTGCGATGACGGCAACACTGCCAACGGCGACGGCTGCAATGCGGCTTGCGGCATTGAAAGCTGCGGGGACGGAATCATTCAGCCCGGCGGCGCGCGCGGTGAGGCTTGCGATGACGGGAACACTCGAGGCGAAGACGGATGCTCGGTCGATTGCAGGGTCGAGTTCTGCGGCGATCAAATTGTGCAGGCCGGCCTGAACGAACAGTGCGATGACGGAAACACACAGACGAATGACGGCTGTAATGCATGCGTTCTGGAACTGAGGCCCCGTATCAATGATCTCGATAATCCTGATTGGAAGGGCGGCTGTCCCGAGGTTAACAATTCACCCGGCATATGCAACAAGCACATGACCCGTGGAGGAGAATGTGCCGACACAAGCTGTCCCGGCGGAGTTGCGCCGATCTGTGAGGGTGCGACCGCGTGTCCCTCGAGTTCGAGCGCCTGCGAAGGGTTGTGCTGCTATTGCCCTGTTTGCGGAAATGGTAATACCGAAACCGGCGAAGAATGCGATGACGGAAATACCACCGCCCTTGACGGCTGTTCGCCGACTTGCACAATAGAGCGAGATATCACTTCCTGCAGTGTGCTTTGCGATGTGACCGAAGACCAGAGTTCGCTGAATTTCTCTGGGTCCTGCCAGCTAAGTCCAGAGCCTCCCGCCGGTCAGAACGTGGCCTGGCAGGTCGTGACGACCAGCTCTGACGTGTGTGCTATCACAGGTTTCTCAGGCACCGGCTCTACCGTAAATTTCACCGGTGTTTTCGAGCAGGATGCTTCAGGGGTGTGCCAGATCGCCGGCACCGCGCAGGCGGCGATGTGCTCCGGGCCGGCCACTGGAGTGACGCAGGCTGAGCCTTCCAGTAACGTCTGCGAAAATTTCTCCAACTGGGCAGAGACTGACGATGACGGCCAGACATCCATTCCGTTGTCGCCTAGTTGCGGCAGCCATAAACAGCATGAATGTACAGAATGGCAAAACGACGGACTGGGCAACTGCAGCTGCCCTGTCGCAAACCGTAATACGATTTACTGCGGCGCAACCTGATCCTTAGCTCATGCCGGGCCATAGCCTGAATTACGAGCCATCTAAAACAAACTACCTGACTTCGCTTTTCTGCCTTTGGGGTGCGGCTGTTCTGGCGATCCTGCTTGTGTTTTCAGCGGGTTATGACCAGCCAGGTCACCTGAAACTCCGTATCACGCTGGGTTTTATTGTCATGGCGGTTTTTGTTTCCAGCCGATTTCCTTTCAGCATTAAAAGCCCCGTTGTGCCGCGTCCTGCGGTTATTTTTCTTCTGTTTTTGTGTTTTGTTTCTGCGCGTTTTCTGTGGGGAGGATACGGATTTGTTTTTCAAAAAGAAACCTGGAATGCCGCGTTGATCCAAGGTTATACGGTCAATTCACTGATCTGGTTTTTCTATTTCGCTCTTTTTGTTTTCAGTTCGAGATTTTTCGTCATCCAGAAACGCATTGAAGTCCTGCTTTCCACCCTGACGATCGCCGCAGCCTTCGTGACGCTGAACGTTCTGCCGCCGCTGCTGTTGAAAGGAGAGTACGGGTATCCTTCTCCTTCCGGCGACGCCGCGTATCTTTTCCATCCGCTTCTCTCTTCCCATGCGCTGCTTTATGAGTATATTTTCGGGCTCTGGTCTAACATGAACTGGGTGGGGGACTTCTTGGCGTTCGGCACTTTTGCCGGTTTCGGAAGAGGATTTTACGAATTTTACAAAATATCCCGCTCTGACCAGTATGGCCGGCCGCACGCTCAAAACTGGGGCAGGATGCTTCTGAATTTCTGCTTTTCCGCGGTTTCATCCGCCGCTGTATTTCTGTTGTTATCCCGGGGCACCATCGTTTTTTTTCTTATAAGCCTGGTTTTTTTTATCAGTTTTCTCATGGCCAGGACACCATTCCGTGGCCGCACGGCTCTTTTTATCATTTTTTTTGCAGTTTTTATCGGGCTCGCTGGCTGGGCCGGAAAAATTGACAGGGCCGTAAGTGAAGTCCAGACCATAGATACCGAGATCCATAAAGAAACACGCAGAAGTTTAAGCGTCAACCAGGAAGGCGCAAGACGGGCCCTCAGAATGTTTCAGAAGTACCCGCTGCTGGGAATCGGCAAAGACAATTATGCCAAAGCCTCAGAGGATTTCGCAGCCGAAGGCATTCAGAACTGGCGCTCACGGCTGGCGTCGGAGCAGTGCCTTTCGCATTATATGCAAGTTCTGGCGGAACAGGGCTCAGGCGCTTTTCTTTATTTCTTGTTTTTGGGGAGTTATGTTCTTGCGGTCCTTAAAGGAATGTGGACGGTCAAAAGCCGGTTCCAGATGATCGCCGCGCTCGCTCTTGCGGCGCCTGTTTTTCTCGTCTTGGGACACGTCGCGATCAATGACCTGATGGACCGTTTTTCCATGCCGTCTCTCATGTTTCTCTGCATGGGAGCTTCGCTGGCAGTTCTCAGCCCCGGCTTCACCCGCGAAAACGGCTGATTACTCCTGCACCATATAAGAACTTTTATTGTTCTTCTTCACGATCTTCTTGATGTCGACCGCGGCCTTCATGTATTCGACGTGGTTTCCCCAGTCTTTTTTCGCGTTCGAAACGCCTGCGAGTGAAATCCCCAGCAGCGGAAATTTGACCATTGCCGGAGCTTGACCGGGAGCGGTGCCGCGGCGGTCTTCCTGCAGAGTGTACCCTCGCTCGAAATCCTCAGAGCTGTAAAGTTTTTTTACCAGTTCCTTGTCGAATGTGGAGCAGATCAGTTCTCCTAGGGCGGCAGCCTTATGGGGCCGGGTCAGGATGACGAAGTCGTCACCTCCCTCATGACCCACAAAATCGTCCAGCGCGCCGCGCTCGCGCACGCACTTAACCAGCAATTCCGCAGTGCCCTTGATGGCGTCGTCGCCCTTGGCCAGTCCGTAATGGTCGTTGAAGATTTTGAAGCGGTCAAGGTCGTTGTGTAATATCACGAACTTCTGCCTTTCGAAAATTCTTTTTTCCAATTCTTCAAAAATTGCTTTGTTGCCGGGGAGCCCAGTCAGAGGGTTTGAATCTGCGGCTTTCTGGCGCATCAGGCGCATGGAGTTGCTCATTTCGTTGAATGTGTCGGCAAGCAGCTGGATTTCGTCGTCCGTCCGGATATGGACCTGCTTTCCGAGTTCGCCTTGCGTGATCGCATGGCTGGCGTTTTTCAGGATAAGGATTGGTTTTATGATGGAATTAGAAAGGTTGATGCCGATGACCGCGCCGGCGATAAGAATCAAGAACATCAGAAATGTAAGCGAAGTGCGCGAACGATGGAGTGCCGTTTTGATATCGTTAAGCGAAAACGATGCGCGAGCCACGAAGAGATCGTTTTCTCCCGCGCCTTTGAGAGGGATGTAGGCGGAAAGCCGCTTGGCATCCTTGTTGACGAATATCACATACGGCTCACCCTGCTTCTGCATGTAGAGGCTTTTTTCCGCCTGTTTAAGGTCCGTTTCTTTCCAGCTTTTACCGGAAACAAGCCGACGGTTCCAAAGGTCCCAGAGCGTTATTTCTTCCAGGCTCAGGTCCATCGCTTTTTTTTGAAGAAGTTTCTCAATTGCCGCGGCAT
Organism: uncultured bacterium; assembly: GCA_964567495.1. GTDB lineage: Bacteria > Omnitrophota > Omnitrophia > Omnitrophales > Aquincolibacteriaceae > CAYLPP01. The sequence goes on along the minus strand of CAZMMY010000030.1, from coordinate 4,772 downwards.
TTTCGCTCATGCCTGGTTTTGCGAGCTCACTGGACAATTCGCTTCGCACGCCTTCAAAAACCCAGCGGCTCTCCATTTTATGAAGTTCATTGAGAGCCTGGATCTGATTTCCAACCTGCAGCGCGGTAATCACGCCTCCGAGAGCAATCAGGGGAATAGTCAGCTGGAACAGGATGCGGGCAAAAAGAGATTTTTTTGGGCCGTAGCTTCTTTTCATAAGTCGTTTATATATTACGACTTATATAGGGTTTATTTTAGCCTGATTTTGCCCTTTTTATTGGGCACTCTTTATTTGACTCAATTTTAATCATCAGCTATCATTTAATAGTAATATTCACCCAAAACATGAGGATCCTAAGTGCCGAATCTCTTCAAGTGGTTACTTGCCGTCGGCGGCCTGCTCCTGGCCGTTTTTCTCGGTTTTAATATCTACACTTATTTTCTCGTCGATTACTCGCTGGAAAGCCTGGAAACCGCTCTTGCTGCGGCTGACAAACTTGATGTGGCGATCGCAGCGACTGATAAGCAGGCCTCTGAAATTTCCCCGGCCGCAAACAGTGTTTACAAGGCGATTGTGGATGACGTGGCCATGCGTGAATTGACCCGTGATGAGGTCGATTTCAAAAACCTTGCTCTGCTTCAGATGACGTCGCGGTCGTTCAGCGAAGCATCTGAAAAAGAAGGCTACAAGCGCGCTAAAATTTATCTCTCACAGGTAACGAAATCCAAGAAATCCGAGCGCGGCAAATGGCTCCAGATTCTTGACAGGGCTTCGAGCCAGCTCAAAGGGTTTTACCGTTCCGTTTATTCCATTTTTGATTATTTCCGCCGCAAAATCAGGCCCCGCACCGAACAGGAAGAAATAACTCCCGAATATTCCAACGTCCTGATTCTGGGCAAGGCGCAGGCGGCCGAGAAAGACCTGGATTACAAGGCCGCGGCGGACCTTTACCGCAAGTACCTCAATTTTTATCCCGACAGGGACGACGTTGGCTTCGTGACGATTGCGCTGGCGAACGTTTTAATCAAGCAGGGCCGGGCGGAAGAATCCCGGCGCATGCTCAAGGGCGTCACCGCCAAATATTCGGGCGATGAAGAAGGGCTGATTGCCGAACGACTCCTTGAGAAAGTGAATTATCTGGGCTCTCGCATCAAGCTGATTGAGCGGCTGAAGAAAATGACGGGCGCGGAAAACGACGTGAAAATCCGCTTGAAATACCAGTTGCAGACTGCGCTGGCCTACCTGTCCATTTACCGGATGGACGATGCGGAAAAAATCCTCAAAGAGCTGGTCAAGAACGAGGATCTAGGGGTGCGCCAGAAGGCGAAGTTTTATCTTGGTTATCTCTACAAAATCACGAACCAGTACGGGGCCAGCGAAAAGATCTTTCTCGAACTGCTGGACAATCCCGAGCTGGCCAAAGAACTGGAGCTTGGGCTTCATGCTGAATTGGCCGATATTTATTATCAAAAAGGGGATCTTAAAAAGTCCCTTGAACAGTACGCTTCCCTGAGCGAAAAGGCCAAGACCGACATTGCCGGGGTTGATGAGACTATCGAAAAAATCGAAGACCAGCGGCTCAAACGAGAGGTCATTCAGGAAGTCTGGCTTGCGCTTTCTGAAATGGAGCAGGCAACCATTTACTATTTCGATTTGAAGGACCCCAAGAGCGCGCGCCAGCATCTTGACGCGGCCGGGAACTTTTTGGGCCCGGGGCTGGATTTTGATTCCCTGAAAAGCAGCATGGAAGAAACTTCCAGCATCGGCCTGAGGGACCGTGCATTCAAAGCGCTGGCAGCGAGGCAGGTCGGCGTGGCTTTCGAGCTTTTTACGCGGAACCTTATGTATCATCCCGACGATGCCTGGACATACGCGGGACTGGCCACGGTGCATCTTCTGCTCGGGGACCTTGATGCTGCTGTTGAACATGCCCAGAAGGCGCACTTGCTTCTGGATGACGAATATACGGCATCTATGGTCGGCTATGTTTACGGGCTTAACCGCCGTTATGATGAGGCGGCGCAGATGTACCGCGCTGCGTTCGAGAAAAACAACACGTATTTTCCCGCGCAGTTTAATCTGGCTTGCATGCTGATCAAGATGAGAGAGTTCGACAAAGCTCTGAAAATTTTATCAGGTCTGCAGAAAGACGTCGGCCGTCTCAAGATCCCGGAATCGGTCCAGGCGAAAATCATGAATAATATGGGCTATGCGCAATGGCAGATGGGGGACAAGCAAAAAGCCGCCAGGAACTTTGAAATGGCCGCGCTGCTTTCACCGAAATATAAGATAGCGGAACGCAATTTGAACGCGAGCATGGAAAGAGTGCCGAAACTGTCACAGGTGAAGGAATAACATGCGTCTGAAAAAGAGGGTGTGCCTCATGGCTTTGCTGGGCGCGGCGCTTCTCCCAGGGCGCGCTTACGCCGTGGTCGGCCAGGCGGAGGAATACGATTACTTTGAACAGAAGCAGCTGGACGATTTCCACGACCGGCTGGTCAATCAGGAGCTGTACCGCAAGCAGGGCGTTTCAGACGACGTCCGCGGTGAATTAAAAAGAAAAACCAAGGAGCTCAAAAAACTCCAGGGTGAAGAGAAGGACCTGATTAACCAGGAAATTGAAATGCTCAAACGCCAGCTCCTGGAATTGCCCAAGCGTGACCGCTTCAGGATAGAGGGCTTCGGTTCTTACAGCTTTGACACCAACGCCAACCGCCAGCCTCTCGAAGAAGAAAAGAACGACTCGCTGTTTAATGCCAAAACAGCTGTTCTCTTCGACCTCTCGGGCAAAAAAACCGACCTGCGTCTGGAGCTGAACGCGGGCAAGAGCTGGAGCATCGAATACCCGGAAAAAGACAGCAAGGAGTTCCAGGAGGTCGTGCGTTACCGGCGCCGCTATTTCAAGAAAATCAATCAATCCATACAGTCAAGGCTGATGCGGCATAATTCCAAGACAGTCGAAATCGACAGTGAAAAAATCCGCTACGATTCCAGCCAGAATTCCTCCATTAACTATGCCTTTAACAGGCGCCTGTCGATCAATAACGACACTTCGCTGAGCCACAGGCAGTTCCCGCAGGAAGCTTTTGACAATGATTCCAGCTGGGAATCTACCTGGGCGCCGAGCGCGTTCTGGTCATTCACCCCCAAGAGCCGTATCGCACTCGGCTACAGAATCGGTAATAACCGTATCCGTTCCAAGAGCGGAAACGCCGTGGCGCATGAAATCCATGCCGGATACTTCGGCAGGATCACCCGTAAATCCTCGGCCAGTCTCGATCTTGCCTTTTCGCATCAAGACCCGCGCTCCCTTGACACGGATGTTGTGAATACGGTTACCAGCAGGATCGGCTACATCCTTCAGCTGACACCCAAGACCCAGGCGCTCCTCCAGTATATTTATTCGGTGCAGAACACCACGGCAAACTCTGCCCAGTCCGGTGTTATCGATGCTGGGGCGACCGCGGAGACGGTGGTGGCCAAAAGCGACGCGAGGTTCTACAATAACAGCATCAGTCTTGCTTTGAACAGCCGCTTGAATCCGAAGCTGACCGGCACGCTGGCGGTCACGCCTTTCTACATGGTGAGCCAGCAGGCCCGGCAAACTGAAGAATCCGACGACGCGCGCCGCTGGGGTCTGCCGGTGACCGTCTCCCTGAATTATGTGCTGCGCAGATGGCTGATCCTGACGAGCGCGTACACATTTGCTTACGTCATGGGCGATGAACATACCGACCGCTACCGCAGCCATCAGATTGTCAACTCGATGCGTTTAATTTTTTAACGGGGGATTATGAATAAAATTTTAAAGGGTATCCTGATCGCGCTGTTTTTGACCTTGCCGGCCGTCCACGCCTGGGCGCTGGAGGAAGACGAAGCTTCTGCTGTGACGGAAGCCGGTACCGGAACAAGCGGCACGGCCGCAGGCGCCCTGCCGGAGTCCGGCCTGGAAAAACCGGATAATGCCGCCAGCGTGGATAAAGAAGACCTTGAAGAGGTCAAGGAAACCTACACCCTGAATCCGGGTGATAAAGTTATGATCAAGATTTACCCTGAAGACCAGTACATCCACGGCGGAGACATGCAGATCAGCCCGGACGGGAACGTCACTCTGCCGATCGTGGGCAAAGTAAAGCTGCAGGGCCTGAGTGCCATGGAAGCCGCCCGGAAGATACAGGTCATTCTGGACAAGGACTATCTGGTGCAGCCCGAAGTCATCGTTGAGATTATGCGGTACAAGGAACAATCCTTTATCGTGCTTGGGCAGGTAAGGAAACCGGGGACCTATCAGGTGCCTGTAGGAACGAGCGGGATATCCCTGCTTCAGGCCGTTTCCCTGGCCGGCGGGTTTTCCGACGTCGCAAATATCAAGAAAATAAAAATTGTGCGCAACGCAGACGGCGTTAAAAAGATTATGAGGGTAAATGCCGAAGCTATTATAAGCGGAAAAGACGAGGATTTGGAGCTGAAGGCCGGCGACGTGGTTCACGTTTCCGAAAGCCTTTTCTAGGCTGGTTCTGTCTTTTATTTATGCTTCTTTTGAAAGGTATTAAAAAGGAAACGAATGGCCAACGAGATTAATCCATACGTCGGTTTTATGGAAGAGACCGACAAGCCTATCAACATAAAGTACTATCTCTTTGTCTTCATAAAGAACATTTATGTTGTCCTGACATTTTTCGTTATTACCGTGACGTTGGCGGGTATTTACGTTTCCAAGATCCCTGACCGCTACCGCACCTCCGCCCAGATCATGATTGAAAAGCCCGAA
>CAZMMY010000029.1:10254-10558 GCA_964567495.1 uncultured bacterium | reverse complement strand
ATAGCGACCAGTTCCTGGAAGGCCTGTATAACGCGTACAACGGCCTGGGCTTCGATGATTTCGACAAGCGGCTTGGCGATGCCATGGAAGCGCTCGGCATTGAAGGGCTGGATGAGACCCGCACTCAGGAAAAGGCCCGGAAGGCCAAGGACGCGGCGAAACAGGGTAAGGTCCAGCCGGGGGAACATGTGATCGACCGCGGCGACGCGCCTGCTATGGCGCATTTCGAAAAGCTTGGCCATGACAAACAGGTCCTGGTCGCCAGGAAATTGATGGAACTGACCCGGAAGGAATACGTCACGAC
>CAZMMY010000029.1:2823-10244 GCA_964567495.1 uncultured bacterium | reverse complement strand
ACAAGGCCAAGTCGGGCGACGCGCTCTACAAACTGCAGCGTATTCTGGCCGCGATCGGCGTGAGTGACCTGTCTGAGTTCCTGCCGGGCGGCAAGCTGACTTCCGCTAACGTTTCCGCGCTGTTCGTCGCTCTCGAAGCCAACTGGCAGACGTTCGATACCAAGACTCTGTTTGACCTCGGCTCCGGCCGCCGCAACAGCCGCATGCTCGAAAAGCAGAACGAGATCAAGAGCAACCGCGGCGGTACGTTCTTCACCGCTGAAAACGGGCGCCCGCTTTATACCCTCATGGACGAGGAAATGGACAAGCTCGGCTTGGGAGAAAAGCGCCCGGGCGAGAATCGCGCCGAAGACTACCGTGAGCGCCTGGCGGTGTTCTATGAAGTCGATGCCGCGACTGCCGCCGACCAGAACGCCGACCAGATCCTGCTTCAGGCCGAGGCCAACTACGCCAACGCCGAGTCGGAAGAAGCTTCGAAGGAATCGCAGTTCTACTCGACCCGCCTCTCGGCCGAAGAGCGGGAAGCGCGCCTGAAAAAAGACGCGGGCAGCCAGCAGACCATGCTTGAAGACATCAGTGAAGGCAAGACCAACGAATTTACGCGCGGCGGACGGCTGCGCAGCGTTCTGTCCGAGGTCAAGGACGAGATGGACCAGGATGAGATACGGCAGCGCGCCAACGCCGTAGCGGAATACGAAGCAGGCCAGGACAAGTGGACCGCGATCGAAAACGACACCATGGGCTGGTTCTGGTACAGGGCGGGCTGGTGGGCCATGCTGAAATATCTCTGGCCGACCAACAAGCGCGGCGGTACCTACAAAACGTTCTGGAGCGCAGTTTATGGTTTTGCCGAATACGCCAACTATCTGACGTCGTGGCTGAGCTGGGGCAAGCTTAAGAGAGACGCCGTCAAAGACGCGGAGATGTACCGTGAAATGCGCGAGCAGCCCGTCCGCCTCGAAAAAACCGCGGACCTCGACGCTGTCAGCAGGAAAAATCTCGGCGTCGCGGTCGGCATGCCGAACGCGGATTCGCTCGCCGGCGCCGCGGCCCGTATCGACAACGTGAAATACAATAACCAGGGCCAGGCCCGCAGGGTCGGCCAGGTCACGATGGCCGTTTCCGTCCCCATGCCCGAAGCTTCCTCTGTCGGCACGGCTGCCGTAAGCTCAATTTCTATAACGACTGGCAAGGACGGCGTGGAAGAAATCACGGTCGTAACCGAAAACACCGACAGCTCGCAGCCTGCTGTCGCGGGTCTTACGGCTCTGCGCAACCAGATCCGTTCACGCCAGTTCTCGCAGGGTAAAACCGCCGCTATTGGCGGCGCGGGCGGCGGCGAGGGTGGAGATGATGGCGTCAAGCGCGAAGCCCGCGTAGTCATCCACCGCGGCGGCCAGACGCTTACGATTGCGGTCACTGGAAACAGCGACGACGACCTGCTCAGGCAGATTGACGCCATGAGGAATGAGCCCTATTCGCTCGACCGCGTGCTGGTCCAGAAAGAAGGCGGCCTGATTAACTTCGGCGGCAGCGGCATGCTGGTTTATCTGACTGAAGACAGGGGCGTGGTCATGCGTACGCCGCCCCCGATGAGCGCCCGCATCGCGCAGGCCCTGAATTATGAAGCCATGCAGCGCGCCCGCGGCGCTTCCATCGACAGGCTGAAGGCCGATAACGGCAGCTTCGGCAGCGACGGCAAACACCAGTTCGACCTGGGTAACACCGAAGCCATTGAAGGGCCGGACGGTACGATCGCCCTTGTCCACAAGTCAGTCCTCGAAAAGCCGAACGGCGGTAAGCTGCGCGACAATCTCCGCGCCGGCATCCGCGGCGGCGGGCTGATCATTATCGGCCAGAACGCCGACATCAAGGGAGGCCTCGGTTCGCTGAACTCCGGCAGCCTCGGTACCGTGATCGACGGCACCGTTGAAGAAGGTGCTTCGTTCGCCGGCAACAACTATGTCGGCAAAGGCGTAACGGTCGGCAAGGGAGTCAAGTTCCTGAGGGGAGCCAGCGCTGAAACTCTGGATAAAGACGAGCAGAAGGGAACTCCTGACGGCAAGACCATTATCGAGGACGACCTTGTGGTCGGCGTCAACGCTCGCCTGGTTAACGCGATCGTCAGTGTGAATGTGGCGCCTGATATGAGTATCGAAAACTCTGTTTACGACAAGGAGCTCCCGGTCGAGACGACGGATGTTGACGCCGGTGAAGGCGTGACGGAAAAACGCGCGGTTTCTCCCGCTATTGTGGCGAACCTCGGCGTTAACGGCGCGCGCAGCACTCTGAACGGCGAAGGGACCACGATCGCAGGCGAAAGCAACGTTTTCACCCTTATGAACAACGGCAGGCTGGTGGTCCGCTCGCTCGCTGACATCAAGCGCATTGAGGCGGAAATCGTTCCCCAGACCCCCGCTCCGGCAGTTTCGTTCCTCGCTTTCCTGGAGCTGATGGTCAAGATGTTCATCAAGGAAAGCATGAAGAAAGTACGCAAATTCTTCCGCGAAGGCGGTTTTGACGCGCAGATCTTCGGCTGGCGCTTCGGTATCGGCACCGATGCCTGGAGAGCGAAGCGCGCGTTCGAAGACGAAATGGAATACAGGAAGAAGCTCGAGGAAATGACCGCCAGGAACGCCGTCAAAGCTGAATACAATAAAGAGGAGCTTGCAGCCTCGGCCCGCCAGGCCGTTGAAGACGCGCGCGAGGCAAAAGCCAAGGAGCTCGGCTGGACCATCCTTAAATGGACTGGCCTCGTCCTGCTGCTCGGCGTCGGCCTGATCGGCGGCGGCATCCTTCTGTGGACTGGCGTTGCCGCAGGCGCGATCGGCTTCACGTCTCTTGCTGTCGGCGCGGGTATCGCGGCCGTCAGTATCGGGGCTGTCGTCTACCACAAGACCCACGGCATCACGATCCATACAGACGCGTGGAAATGGATCAAGGAAACCGCGATCTGGATCTGGCAGGGCATCAAGGAATGGAGCGCGGTGCAGTTTGTCGCCAAGTGGGCCGTGTCCGTGTTCGCCATGGCGGGAAGTGAAGATAAATCCACCAAGGGTAAAGTGGTCTACGGAATTATGGTCGGAGCCTCGCTGCTCGGCGCTCTCCTGATGCTCGGAGTGATGTTCCCGGCCATGCCGCTCATCGGTTTCGGCCTGAGCGCCTGGTTCTCAATCGGCGGCCTTCTTATGTTTTACGTGTTCATGATCATGCCTGTTGTGGCCCTGCTGAACACCTCATTTATGAAGGAAGTTATGAAAAATCCCACGCAGCGTACCTTTGTATACGGATTCCTGCTCCTGGGTGCGCTCGGTATCGCGGGCGGTGTCCTCGCCTTTGCGGTGCCTGCGCTGCTGGCTGTGCCGGCCGCCGAAGGGGCAGCTGCGACCCCGACCGTTTTCGGCACCATCTGGGAATTCATCCAGGGCTGGTGGTGGATCTTCGGCCTGATCACCGCGCCACTTACGATGTACAAGTTTTACAATATGTTAGCGAACCGCGGCCTCCACGCGGCTCTGCTTGACCCGTCGGCCGAAGCGCTTAAGAAATCGCTTGCCGGACATCCGGAAGACGCCGCCTTCTTCGAAGAGTACGCAGCGGCCCGCAGAAAAGTTGACGGCCTGCGAGGCGCTCTCGGCAAGACCGAGAACAACACTCCGGACAGCGACCTCAAGACCAGGCTGAATGACGCGGAGGAAGAACTCAAATCGGTCCTGCAGAGACTGCGCAAGTACCTCGTTCAGCGCGAAGAAACAGAAGGCCTGAAGCGCCTCCTGAAGGGCCGCATCGACATGCCCAAGAGCGCGGATGAAGTGTTCGCGCAGGTTCAGATGGCCTACGAACACGCGTACGAAGCCAAGCCTCCGCTTGTCATGCATATCATGTTCAGGCTTTGGAACCTGAACTATGCTTATCCTGCGGTGCTGCCCGTCGGTCTTGGTATTCTGTCGATCGGCCTGAGTATCGTTTCTCTGGCGTTCCTGCCGATCCTTGTGATCCTGGGCTTCGTGGGCGTCCTCGCTTCCTTTATCCTCATGATTAACGCGATCGACAGCGAGAACAACCGCCTGAAATGGCTGCGTAAAAAAGCCATGCAGTACGGCGCAAACGACCAGACCTCTGCTTTCTTCGATGTCGAGATCGAGCTCTCGAACGCCATCAAGGGCCGCCGGCCGCTGACTCCGGCGCGCCTGAACGCAATCGTCGAGCTGATCGGCATGGAAGAAGACCGCGCAAAGATGCAGAAGGACAATAAATACCGGAAGTGGCTGAACGAAGCTGAGGAAAATTTCAAGGAAGACGTCCGCAAAGTCTCTGAAGGCGCCGAGCAGCAGTACGGCTCTTACCAGCGCCTGCGCCGTCAGATCCGCGAACTTGAAGAGCAGCTTCGCCGCGCCTCGACCGCGGCTGAGCGCAAGACGATCGGCGGCAAGCTGGCCGACGCCCACAAGGCTCTGACTGAAATGTTCGACGCTGAAGAAGGCCTCGGCAAGGTCTGCGCCGAAAGCGGCAAGGAATCCGGCGGGCAGAAGAAAGCCTGCGTCAGCCAGCTTCGTAATCTTTTCGAAAAACGCTACCGCATCGACCAGACGCTTGAACAGATCTGGGGCGGCAAAATGCTCGAAGACGTCATCAAGAAAGATGAAGGCATCGCCTTCGAGCTTGACCGCGACGCCCTGTACGTCGAGCGCCTTGCCAAGCGCGACAAGATGGACCCGCAGGCCCTGAAGCGCACCATGTCGAAGAAGGCTACCCGCGACAAGCAGCTGGCGTCCATGCCTTTCGAAAGCGTCCTGAGCGTCGAAGACATCTACCACCTGGCCCGCGTGCACTTCGGCGTGCTGCCGGGCGAGATCAGCGAACTTGAGAAGATTTTCAACGAAGACCTGAGCCAGCTCGGCGCTGATGAGCGCGCCGAGAAGGAAGAGCGCCGCAAAGAAATTCTGAAGACCCTGGCCCGCACTCTTAACTATCTGAATGGCGACTGGGGTATGACTGAAGCCCGCCGCCTGGTCAAAATACTGACCACGCAGAAATCTCCGGTTGAGGACCTGCTGCTCAAAGCCAAGCCGGACGTCAGCGTTGCCGGCGCGCTCAGCATCGCGCTCGCTCTCGAACGCCTGGAGGAAATCAAACGCGACAGCGGCGACGTGACGCTGCCGCAGCTCCTTCAAGTTATGAAGGCCACAGGCCTCTCGATTGAAGACGTCGAAAACAAAACCCTTGCGACCCTGCTGCAGGTTGAGCCGCTGCTCCGCCTGGCGGCGCTGAAATATCCCGACCTGGCGCTGGACAAGTTGAGCGTGACCCGTGTGCTTCGCATCCTTCGCGGCCCTGCGAAGGACGAAACGATGAGTAAAGCCGACGCGGCTCTGAACGAAATCTCCTCCACGTTTGCCCGGATCGAGCTGGCCGGCCGTGAAATCACGCCTGAAATCCTTTATGCGATTTACGACGGCGTCCTCAAAAACTCCGGCCGCTTCGGCGCCTGGCGGGGCGACGAGGACGAGACCCTGAGCGATGCGATGGCGAGGCAGATGCGCCGCGGCATGGCGCTTGCGCTGATGGGCGCGGCCGAGAAGAAGATGCGCGAGAAGAGCGATATGCTCAAGGACGCGCAGGCCAAGGACCAGAGCCTGGCTGAAGTCCAGACCCAGACCGCCGCCATCGACCAGCAGACTCTTGCTCTCCTGGACCAGGCCGAAGAAGCCGACCCGTACATCCGCATGCGCATCCACGCGTTCCGCGTCCATAACGGTCTTGTTATCACCAAGAAGGAACTTGAAGGCGTACGCGACGACTTGATGGAAGAAAGCGAAGAAATCCTGAAGCGCGAAGACCTGCCGGAATGGTTCCGTAACTTCCTCAGCGCCACGCTTGAACTGCTGAAGGGCGAAGGCGGCGCGCAGGTTCCGATCGAAATCGCGGCGGGCATGGACACCTGGGCCGCCGTCGAAACCGACCCGAGCACGGGCCAGGGCAAGATCAAGATTTCCGAAGACAAGATCAAGGACCTGCTGAAGGCCCGCTACAGCGGCCAGGTCTCGAACCCGAAGATGATGATCCGCGTGGTCATCCAGGCCTTCCTGCTGCACGAAACAACGGAATACGGCATCGACCAGTTCTGGGTCGGTAAACAGGACCCGAGCCATAACGACCCGGACCCGAACAACAGGAAACAGAACCGTTCCGGCAGCGGCTTCGACCAGCGCGCCAGGGCCCTGCGCGCGAAAGCCGATAGAACCGCCGACCCGGCGCGCGCCAAGGCGCTGCGCGATCTGGCCGACAAGGTCGAGACAAACGGCAAGATCCTGGTCGAGCGCTTCCAGCTCGTTGAGCGTGTCGACGGCAACGATCCCGGTTCAGACGACCACAACGGCGCGTTCCGCGACTTCCTCTGCGAAACTATCGCGGCCACGTTCTTCCGTTATTCGAAGCCTGAGCGCCAGCAGGCGGTCCTGGAAAGCTTCCGCGCCATGCTGAATATTGACGGCAACGTCCTCAACCGCAACAAGGCGCATTACTATGAAGAAGTCATTAACCGTCCCGATTCCGAAGATATCATCGCCAAGTTCCTGCGCGGCGACCGTACTGCCTATGATGCGCTGCTGCGTTATTTCCGCATGAACCCGGTCCTCGGCTGGTGGCAGGAGATCGAGGAATACATTTATAAGGGCGGAGAAGCCAACTATAAGAAAGCCCAGGAAGCCCTGGACCGCAAGATCAAGGCCAATAAGGAAAAGAAGGGCAAGGAGCAGGTTGAGGTCGGTGACCATGACGTCGCGGAATATACGCGCCTGATCAAGCGCGCGCGCAGCAACCCGGCGTGGGCGCGCATGGAAATCGAGCGCCGCCGCCTGACCCGCGAGCGCGACCTGAGCTTCGCGATCCTGACCTACGGCCACCAGAAGTCCCGCACGCACCAGGACAACCTCGGCCGCAGCATGAGAGACAAGTTCGACGAAGCTGCCGATCCGAAAGGCCCGAAACGCAGCAAGACCTTCCAGGAGGCGCTGGAAGAAGCTGAAGAAGAACTTGCCGCGGAAGCCGAGAAACACAAGACCGACACCAGCGATAAAGCCCTGGACGCCATGTTCGAAGAGGCCAGGCTCTATATGTCGCCCAAGATGGAATCGGAGGTCGAGGAAGCCATCAAAGCTGCCAAGTACGCTCCGGTCGGCAACAAGAAGAACGACGAAAAGGCGAAAGACCTGCGGCTCCGCGCCCGCCAAATGATGATGAACGCGATGCGCCAGATGTATACGACCGCCTATTCTGACGACGAACTTTACCAGGCCGACCCGATGCTTTCCCGCACCCGCGAAGCCTATCAGCGCGACCGCCGCCGCGAACTTCACGACGCGCTGGTTCTGCTCGAACAGATGATCGCCCGCGCGCCGGTCCCGGGCGGTCCCGACCCT
>CAZMMY010000029.1:491-2813 GCA_964567495.1 uncultured bacterium | reverse complement strand
CCGCCGATCGTCATCATCACCACCAATCGAACGCGCGAAATTCACGACGCGCTGGGTCAGCTCGAACCGAATAACGCACGCGCTCCGGTCCCGGGCGTACCCGACCCTCTCGGCCTGAAGCCCGGCGAAACCCAAAAGGCCGCGGCCCGATCCGAACTGCGCGACTTGATGGCGAAGGGGGATGCGGATATGTGGTGGCAGCATATCGCGTTCGTCACCAGCCAGCTCGGCAACAGCGAAGAACAGCGCAAGTCGCTGCTCGAAGAATTCCGCCGCCTTGCCAAGGAAAACCCGGAAGCCTTCCAGAAGAAGGTCCTGGAGGTTCTTTACGGCATGCTGGACGGCACTTACAAGATGGGCCTGAATGAACAGAAGGAAGACTTCTCGGTCACGACGACGCGCCGCGAGCTCGACAAGGAACTCAAGTTCTTCCTGAGCATCCTTAACGGCGAAGACGGCGCCGGCAACCGGCGGATGCCCTTGATGGATAAATTGAAGAAGCAGACCCAGACGGCCCGCGGAACGCTCGGCGGCGCGAAGGGCAAGGCCGAAGGCGGCCTCTCTCAGGCGGAAGCGGACGACGTCCGCAAACGTAAAATGGAAGCTTCACGCGAACTGATCCAGACAGATGAGAACGGCGCTGTGATCGGCGGTGTCCTGGCTGCGCTCGCTTCTCCGAACCCGAAAGCGCCGGGCCGCGACCTGGCGATTGAATACGTCATCCGCGGCATTGAAGAGCGCGAAGGCTGGGCGCCTCTTGAAAACGGCAGGCCCGATGCCAAGCGCCTGGCTGAGATGGGCTACACTGTGACCGGCGACGGCGAGACCGCTTACCAGCAGTGGCGCGAAGACCTCCGCAAACACCTGATGGCCAATATGACCGCGGAGATGTTCAACCCTGAGACCCTGTTCCTGGTCAACTTGCTGCAGATGCCGGTGGTCCCGTTCGTGCGGCTCAAGGTCAAGAAGCACGCCTGGGAACGCTTCACTCAGCTGCTCGGCAAGGAAGGCGCGGCGGCGTTCGTGGAAGCCCCCAGCGATTTCAAACAGCCCAGCACGCACATCTTCAGCCGCTCCGGCATCGCGTTCACGCCGGCGAATATCGACGCCAGGACGATTACTCACGAATATACGCACGTTGCGGACGCTACACAGGTCCCGAGGAACGCCGAGGACGTCAACGAATTCCCCGAGGATGAGAACGATCCCGTGGCGCGCGGCGAAATGATGAAGGAAATCCGCGCTATGTACACGGAGTACGCGGCCGGCGAGCGCAGCTTCAGGAGCTGGTATGAGGACATGGACCATGTTGACCGCGGCAACTACCTGCAGCAGTACGCCAAGCGCGACGGCTATTTGAAAAAGAACGGCGAACTTGAAGATGGCATTGACCAGGAGCAGTACGAAGCTTACCGCCTTCGCAGCCAGAAGCGCTGGAAGCGCGCCGTGACCCTGATGAAGTGGCTGCACGAAGCGCTGCCTCCGCATGTGGTCGCCCAGCTTGTCATGAAGAAGTATACAGATATCGATGAGTTCCTCGCGGAGATCGACGACAAGGACTTCGACCAGCTGCAGGTTTTCGCCGGCCTCAAAACCGAAGATGAAATTAACAAGGCTTATCAGGAAGACGTCAGCGCTATCCTGAAGGCTGCGGATAAAGATGCCCGCGAAAAAGCCCTGGCAGAGGTTGTGGACAAGGTCATCGAAAAGGGCTTGCCCGGCGAGAAGTGGCGCCTGCGCAGGATCTTTAACGATCTTATCCGCGCCGAGCTTGACCCGGCCGACAAGGGCGCGAACGAAACCAAGCGCATGGAGCTGCTCGGCCAGCTTGCCGCGAAATACCTGAAGGAAAAGAAACAGGACGTTTCTTCGATCCTTCTCGAGCTTCTGTTCGATAACAGCAAGGACCCGGTCGTCCACAAGTTCAACATGACTGTGATCGGCGCGGGCGAGACCCCGGTCGACTTCGCTGAAGTCATCAAGCAGTCCACCGAGCTGAACAACGCTCTGAAAAATGTAACGGACCCGGTTCGACGCGCAGCGCTGTCCCAGAAGTATCCGCTGGCCCTGCATCCGGAAGCGGGCCAGTACGGCCGCTATGCCGCCGAGCTTACGGAAGACGCGGTCGAAGCGCTGCTGGCCAGCGAACTGCCTTATGAATTCGCGACCGTGGTGGTCGAAGACAACGGCAAGAAACGTTTCTTCCTGACCATCGGCGCTTTCAAGAGCGAAGTCGAAACCTACGGTGAAGGCGGCTTCCTGCGCGCGGCGCACACTCACCCGAAAGATTCTTCGCCGACCCCGTCGGGCAAGCTGCCTCTG
>CAZMMY010000029.1:0-481 GCA_964567495.1 uncultured bacterium | reverse complement strand
GGCAACCAGGTCCAGAAGGGCAGCTGGCTGTACGAATATGTGAACATGCAGGGCCGCAAGCTTGCCACCCGCTACCGCCTGGTGGACGAGACTGACCCGGATCTCGCCGCGCTGAGGGAAGCCGCGAACAACAAGAGCCGCGTCGTCCTGCAGGGGAGCCTTGAGCAGGTGCAGAAAGAAACCCGCACGCATGTCAACAAAAGCGGCGGTGCGTTTGCCGCAATCGCGGAAGAAACCGACGGCACGATCATGATCATCGAGACCTTCCCGGCCGACGACAAGAGCGACCTGCCGATTGATTTCTTTGCGCCCGAGAAAGTCTTTAATCTTGATGGTGCGAACACTCCGGCTGAAAAAGGCGCTGCGGTCAAGAAGCTTATCAGCGATTACGACGCCAAGGCCGCGAGTGAAGCCAGCATGCGTGCCTTCCTCCGCCAGCTTGAAATTGAAGCCGAGGCCGCGCACTCGGGCGACCCGAAGG
>CAZMMY010000028.1:7747-10570 GCA_964567495.1 uncultured bacterium | reverse complement strand
TTGTGACCGGCTCTTCGTCCGTCTCGTTGAGTTTGGCAAGGAACTTGTTATATTCCTCGGTAAGCTTTTCGACAGAAACGCCTGTTGCCTCAGAAAGTATTTTCAGGCGCGCCGTCGTATCAGCCGGGCCTTTGGAGTCCTTGGCGATCTGGTTGAAGACCTTCCGAATGGCGGCCCCTTGCTTGACATACAGGTTTTCCTGCTTCTTGGCTTCCTCAGCCATTTTCTTTGTGGCTTCCTTCGAGGCGTTCACGCCACGGCTGAAGGCTTCTCCGATGTTGGACAGACCGCCAAAGAAATTGCCCTCGCTGAAGTTTTCCTTTAGCTGTTTGCCTGCCTCCAAAATCCCGTTCATGTAGTTTGGCAGGTTGGCAATTGCGTCGATCACCTTCAGCACGATGTTCCGGATGCCCTCAAATGCTCCGGTCAGGAACTTGCTTTGTCCGGCCGTGGTTTTTACCGCCTTTGCGAAATCGGCAAGCGTCCTTATGGCGGCGCCCAAGAGGTTTGCCACATAGGTTATCGTGCCTCCCAGGAAGGTAAGAATCGATTGAAAAACGCGCCCGTAGTCGGAGCCTATGCCGATCTCGCGGATGAAGTCGCCGATGGCGGTAACAACGGGCCGAAAGGCGTTGACGATGAACTGAAGGGCGTCGCCAACGCCTTTGACGATGCGCGTACCAAACTGAACGCCGGCGCGAAGGACGCCCTCGAAGTTGGAGACAAAGCCGATCTTCAAGGCTTCCACAGCGGAAGAGAAGGTCCGAACATCGCCGGCCAAAGAGTCCTGTACCCGCTTTGCCACTTCGGCGGCCGTAGACAGGCGGGCGAACTTTTCCGGAACATCCTCCAGCGAAAGGCCCACTTCGTCAAGGGTTCCGGAGACATTGGCGAAAGCCGCCGACAGGCCGATGACCTTATCCGTGTTGTTGGCAAGGACCAGGAAGCCGGAAGAGGCGTTTCGCCCTACCAGGTCGATAGCATCCGCCGTGGAAATGTTCTCTTCGCCAAGGCGGCGCATGGCCTCGTTGAAGCTTTCGGCGTCTGTAACGGTGACGCCCAGGCGCTTCGAGAGCTTAGAGTTTTCGTTGTTCAGCTCCGAGAAGGTGCGGCGGAGAGAGGTGCCCGCAACCGTTCCACGAAGGCCCGCGTCCGCCAGGGTGCCGATGGCCGCCGTTGACTGCTCAATTGAAATGCCGGCTTGCGCGGCGATGGGTGCCACAAACTTTGTGGCTTCCCCGAAGTTATCCAGACTGAGCGCGGTGGCGTTGAATGAGGCGGCCATGACGTCCGTCACGCGGCTCGTTTCGGCGGCGGATAACTGATAAGCGCCAAGGGTTACCGCTACCGTATCAGACGACTTAACCAGATCTTCACCCGTGGCGATGGCAAGGTTAATGGTTGCCTCTGTCGCTTCCAGGATTTCAGGCGTCGAAAAGCCCACGCGGGCGAAGTTGGTCTGAAGGTCAACGACCTGGCGCGCGGTGAACTGTGTCGTTTCTCCGAGGCGCTTGGCGTCATCCTCCAACTGTTTCAGCTCTTCGGCCGAAGCGCCGCTGATGCCTCCCAGGATTTGCACCGCGTCGCGAAAGTCGATGAACGTGCGAACGGCGTCACCGGCAGCGGCCCCGACAGCCTGAATGCCGGCGGCGATGCCCCCGAACAGCAGGCCCCCGGAAACGGTCTTTGCGATGCCGGCGAAGGCGGACTGATAGTTTCCGACATTGCGAAAAGAATCCCCAAGGCCTTTATCCAGCGTCTTCAGCTCGCTGGAAATGCCTGCAATGCGGTTTCGTAGCTGAGCGCCGCCTACGCTTTTCAGCTCTGCTTCCGAGAGATCTTTGTACTGGTTTTTGAGCGCGGTGAGCTGTGCCTGAAGTTGCCGGTAATATCCAAGGGGTGCCTTGGCCGCGTTCTCTGCTTCCTTGGCGGCCCGCTTTTGCTGGTCGGCCATTGCCTTGGCGTCGGCCTGAACGGCGCGCTGAATGGAGCGCAGGCGATCAAGGCGGCTTTGAAGGGCTTTGTACTGATCAGAGTTTCGGCCCGTCTTGATGGCCGTGTCGAGCAGTTCCCGGTTCGTCTGCCTGATGGCGTCGCGCCAATCCTTCGCGTCCTTGATGGCCTTATCCTGTCCATTGACGCGAATCGTATATATTACTGTTTTACCCATTACTGAAGGCTTACATTTTTGAAGTTTTTCAAGCCTTCCCGAAGCGCGTTGTCCAATTCCCGTTCAAACCAGAATCCTTCCTCCAGTATGTTTTCAATATCGGCGCGGGCGTCATGCAGCGCGCGGTCTGACCATGCCAGACGGCGGCCGTTTTCCGTGTAAGAGTAAGCCCCCGGCGATGGAGTGCCGACTTTCGCCATGTTGGTAACCACTGCCCAGGCAAAGGACCGTGTTTCCGCTTCGCCAAGTCTGGGCCGCACAGCCTTGGCCCATTCGAAGATTGCCGCGAACGGCGGGCGGTGCGGCTTGGTCCGAACATCCACGAACGCCAGATAGTCGTTTGCCAGGATGTTGGCCGTCACGCCCTTTATGTCTTCGCGGATGCGCGTTTCGAATGACAGGACGCCCCGGCCCGTGGCCCGGTGACCTTGTTCGGTCAGCTCCCTGATGGCGGCCCGTATGAGTACAGCCGCGGCGCTTCGAACGTCATCCTTTAGCGTCATCCGTTGACTGATTGCCTGTTGATCGCCTTTCCCTGGTGAAGCGCCACGAGGCCGTATGTTCCACTTTGCCGGCGTCGCCCCGGCAGACGATTTCCAGCGTCGTTGCCTCGTCTCCTTTGGGAAGCGGCCGCCTGGCCTTATAATCGCAGA
>CAZMMY010000028.1:0-7737 GCA_964567495.1 uncultured bacterium | reverse complement strand
GATGGGGCATTCGTAATAGAAAAAGCCCTCCATTCGCTGTATCGTGCAAACGTGCCAGACCGGCAGGCTTCGCCGCCGGCGCTTCCGGTCCTTTATTGGCAACATTTGACCACTCCGAGTTTTTGAACCTCCGGCGTCGCATACTGGAAAGCAAAGTCCTCCGGCTCGCACGTGCGGAAAACCAGCTCCACGGCGGCGCTGCGGACGCGGTCCACGCCGAAGAATGTCTTGTATATCCTGATGTGCCCGTCCTGCTGAATCCAGGCGCTGAGCTGACGACGTTGCAGCATCAGCGCGCCGTCGGCTTGCATCGCGGCGGCCTGCCCTTCGCTCAGCCAGGCGTTATAAGTTTCAGCAGGCCCGCCGCCTTCGGGCGTGACCTGGTACAGATAGAAGTTGTGCAGCTCAGCCAGCACGCGCTGAAGGATGCGGAAGTTCGAGGCGTCCACCGCTTCCGCCGTTTGCGGGCAAGTGCCGGGGCACGTGTCGCAGGCGACCGTTTGCAGCACGTTGACGTAGACGGGCTGAAGCAGCTCGCCGGGGCTCATGATGTCCGGCATATCGGCGCTCTTGTGTTCGAGGGCCAGTATGCCGTATTCCTTTTGCAGCGTTGAGGGCGAAGCGCCGGACAGGAACCAGTTGCGCGCCCAGAAGGTGCCTGCCACAAAGTCCTCGTAGGTCTTGCCCAGGTTTGGCGTGTCGAGCTGTTCACGCTGATCGAAGACGGCGAACGTGTTCAGTCCGCCGCACGGGTCATACGGGTAGCCGGCCACGATGGACCGGAAGATTCCGAAGATGTCGGTGAGCGTCAGCATCAGTTGGCATCGTTATAGTCAAGGACGGGTTGATTGATGGAATCCCAGAATTCCACCTTTTCGAGCCAAACGGTAACCTTCGATGGCGCCCGGCCTCCGTCGCCGTCGCCGTCAGAATCGCCGCCGCCGGCCCAGGGGCCAACGTCGCGCGAGAGGCGTCCGAGCTTTTCGGTAACCTCCGTGATGTGATAGACCGCCTGCCTGCCGTCGAAAACGCGGATGTAGCAGTCTATCCGGTTACGGTCATAGTCCGGGATTTGCCAGTAGGCGAAACGCGTCTGAAGCGGCACGTTGATGATCGGGTAGTTGTAACTGGTGCCGCCGTCGACGTGGTTGTAAAAGGTGAGCTGATGGATATTCAGCGCCGGATTCCAGCGAAAGCCGCACATGAACGTGTTGGCTTTCGGGTTGACGGGCCTTCCGAACAGGTTGTCTTTGGGATTGGCGAAGGCCAGTTTTGCCAGCGAATCGGAATAGGTGCGCCCCCGGAACTTCATCCAATCGAGCTGATCGCGGTCCACGTGGCCGGGGCTGCTTTCGCCGATCAGGTATTTGGATTCCTCTTTGAAGTAGCCGAACCATCCGGCTTTATCGTCGCTTCGGCAGACGATCAGGCCCGACGGCAGCGGGCCGTTACGGAATGAGGTTTTTCCGGCCTGGACAGTGAAAGGACGTAGCATAGTGTTTCATTTTAGCCGCTGACGCTGTAAATATTGCTGAGGCTCAACAGGTGCGCGGCTGTGTTAAAGTCAGCGCGAAAGGCGGCTTCGTAGGGGGTAAGGTGCGGCCTTTCAAACCAGCGCTTTTCTATCAGTTCAAGGTAAGCCCATTGTAACCCGATATAGCGGCGCACGTAAGCGCCGATCTTTTCGCTTTTGCTGTCCGCTGTCGCCTCTGCCCGTGCTTCCTCCGGAGTAGTCGAAAGGCTCAGGCTTGGGCGGCCCTTAAAAAAGAAGATGCAAGCAGGGTCCGAACTGCATCTTTCAAGATAGCGTGCAAAAAAAAACGGACCTGAAGCACCACGTCCGCCGGCAGCTCCTTAAAATGGACCGCGCGGTCTTCCAGGAAGCGGGCGCGCCCGGTGATGTCCACCGGCAATTCTTCGCCGTCTTTTCTGAGCAGCACGGCCAAGGCCCGCAGCTCGCGTTCGAACTCCAGGCTGCCGGACGGGTCGCCGTCGCCTTCGATCTTGTCCGTCAGCAGGCGGTCGCTTTCGTCGATTGTGACCACTTCGCCAATGGTGTAGCCCTTTGGGATTTCCCCAAAGCGCCGGGCTGCGTCCGGCTCCAGGTAGTATTTTTCGCCTTTGTACGAGACTTCCAGGCTTTTCCGGATGTCCGCCTCGTGGGCTTCGGCCTGGTCAAGCAGCGCCGAGATATGCCCGTACAGGCGTAGGATTGACAGGTAGTCAAAGCGGTAAGCGGTGCTGGCTGCCGTGGCCGGGTCATCGCCCGGGGTGTTGAACGGCAAGACCGACAGATCGCCGGTAATGACGAACGAAAGCGCCTTTTCCAGCGTTTCGCGCGGTATGCTTTCGGCTTCGGCGTTCTCGCGGAAATAGTTCTCTTCGGCCTTCCGGAAATCCAGATAAGCCGAATAGCTGATATCCGAAAGATCAAGCGGCACTTCGTAATCGTGCTGCCGTCCGCCGATGGTTGCCGATAGCTTTATCATTCCGTTTTTCCGCCTTTTACAATGACCTCATTGAAGAAGAGCGTCAGGAAACTGTCGAGCTTCTTCATCGTGCCCGGCCATTCGATTTGGTAGGCTGAAAGCAGGGATTTAAGTTCCTGCACCACTTCGTGCGGGTCGCGCTCAGTTACCCGAAGGAAGACCTTCAGCTCATCGAGCGTTTCGACATCGTTGAGCGTCTCCAGTTTCTTGGGAGGCGTCACCGGCAGGGCGATCAGCTCTTCAGGAAGCGAAGAAAAGCCCCGGCTTTCGCTGTCTGGTGCTTGCTCCGCAGCGTCCGCTTTTTTCTTCGGCACGTTGAAACCCGGCGTGGCGGCTACCGCGGTGTTCACGGCATCCGGTCAGGTCGGGCAGTCTTTGTCATCCTTTTGCACCTGTCCGAAGACAGACTTGTTTTGCCGAACGGGCGCGGCCTTTGTCCCGGTTGAGCGCTCAACGGCGGGAACGGAATACAGGCCGAAGATGGCCTTCTTGTCCTCCGGAAAGATTGCAGCGATGTTGAATAAGACGGCGTGGAAATTCGCGGTGCGGCGGGTCGCTTCAGCCCGGCCGGCGGCCAGGGCTTCGAAGGTTTGAAGGAAATTCTTCAGTTCTTCGTTCTCAAAAACAACAGAATCGAAAGCCAAGGGCATACACTTCGTGTTTGGGATTATAACACTTAAAAGCAAAAATAGTAATAATTGGAATAAAATGCACAAGATCAATAAAAAAGCCGGACTTGAAGGTCCGGCCTTACCGATTGTTTCTTTGAGAGGCTTGTTAGTTCTATCAGGACATGACCATTTGCCAATCGGCCCCATGCCGACAGGCTTCCACGTAAACGAGGAATGGTATATCCCCCAAGGTGTCAACAAGCCGGTAAGCTTGTTGGGGCTGACTCGCGTCAGTACACCCCATAAACAGCGAGCTGCCTCGCTGTATGGTTTGACATTCTGCTGAAACGGTTGAAAAAATACGCCCTGCTTTCCCCGAGGCCGACCCCCGGCGGTGCAGCGCGTTTATCTTACCCTTCATTTTCGAAAAGGTTTGGTTGCTCTATGTCTGCTTTTGCCTTCTGCTTCTGTGGAATTACCGTTGTATGTTCTTTGGCCTCCTGCTTATTCCATTCTTTCCAGAAATCAACGTTCATCCTCCTGGTGACATGCAAGAAGTTGCCCCAAGGCGCAAACTGTGCCACGGTTGAAGACTTGGACGCGCGGCGAAGAAAATTGCACAGATCATTGTACGCTTCTTCCTTGCCTTCGTGGTATCGTCGCTCAGCGTCATCTTTGGCGCGGTCGGATTCGAAACGGCAGTAGTCAGCTTTATCGGTGAGCTTTTCGATCAGCTCGTCTATGGTCGCCTCCCGAAACGGGCCTGGCTCTCGGCCTGATAATCGCAGACTGGCTATTTGCGCCTCCACAAACGAGGCGGAACGCTTGAATGCCTCGATGGCGCCAAGAATGGTAGGGGTGTATTCCAACGTGTAGCGCTGGTCACGCCCGGCGGAGACTTCATTTTTCTTGACTTCCCATGCTTCGGAGGCGGTGACAAACTCGCGCCGCACGTGCTCCAGCAGGTCCGCAACAATTTGATAGGCGTCATCGGGAACGGGCTCCGGGATTGGCTGATAGCCCAGGCGATCAAGGGCGAACACTTCAACGCCAAGCGGCGTGACGGCCTGGTTTTTGAACAGTTTCATTAGCTGCTCAGTGTTTAAAAACACTTTTGCGAAGGCAGCGCCCAGATTGTAATCCCAGACCTCCAGGGTAGCTCCTGAAGGCATGTCCAAAAGGATTGCGCCTGCATTTTCAAGTTTCATGCCTGCATGTTGTTTTGTAAAAAGCCGCCGAAGGCATAACCAACGGCGGCGCGATCATAAGTCCATGAATAGAAAATCTACTATGCCAAAGATGGGAATAATTGGAATTAATTTCAAGACATTTTCTTGACCTCGCCTTTGAAGCGCCGGAACTCCGGGTAGTCGTCGCGGCGAAGATCAAGGGTTTCCTGATGGTTTTCCGCCTCGAAGCGGATGAGCTGAAGCGCCGCTTCGCCGGCTGACTTGAACGGGCCATACTCTTTTTCGTTGTGCGTGTCGGTAGAGTAGTCACAGGAGTGACACCAATCGACCAGCATCCACTGCCGGCCCTCGCCGTTGACCGGGTAAATGGTGAAACGAGGTTCCCACAATTCTCGGCCCTCCTTCATTCGGTCGCGCTGGTTGTTCCAGTCGTCAAGCGGGTAAACCTTGATGTACGAGTCCTCCGGGTAAGCCGTATCGAGGCAGCGGCGGAAGCGAAAGTTTTGCTTCAGGAAGGTAGCGGCCTTCGCATAGGTCCAGATGGAAAGAATGGCCGCCCACAGTAAAGCGGCCTGACGTTCGCGGATTTCGTTCTTCACGTCCTTTGAGTTTTATGGTTACTGAATCTTGAACATTTCCAGGGTTGCCGGGTCAACGTCCGGGAACGCCGCCAGGATGGACGGCTCATTGCTGATTAAGGCCGTCAGCTTGTTGGGCTGCCCTTTGAACTTGTAGGGCTTGCGGATGACGAACGTCAGCCCGTTGACCTCATAACTGCCCTCGCTGATCGCGTTGAACATATGCCGGGGCAAAACCCCCTCAAAGTATTTCGTCACGTGCTGAAGGTCAGAACCGACGATGCCCCAAACGTCCGTTGTCCGGGCGTGACGTTCAATCCACATAAGGGCGCTTTCTATCTTTGGCATGGTGTTTTATTTGCGGGATTAAGCAAAGATCAGCCGTTCGATGCGGAAGGAACGCCACTGCTCAGCGCCGTCCGTGGTCTTCTCAACGAAGCGGAAGAAACCTTTCTGGCAGGTGTCCAGGGATCCGCCGCCGATGGCGTCAGCCTCGCGGATTTCGCCGGTTTCTTTCGCGAACGTGAAGCGAACCAGGCGGCCGGCTTTCGCCTTGACCATCATCCAGGCGGCGCGCAGGGCTTCGGAGAAAGACCGGAAGAAGGACTTTATTTGATGGGCCAGTTTGAAGACTTCGCTTTTCATATTGACTTTGTTGTTGTCGTTGTTTGATGTCATAAAGATACATTATTATTCCTAATTTCCAAAATTTAGGAATAAAAAGAATCGAATATTATCTCTTCCGTGGAAACTCTGTTGGAGAGCAAAATATCAGGCAGTCTATCGCTATTGGCAGCCAGTCGCCGGCGCTGTCCTGGATGAAGCAGAACGGCCGGCCGGCGTATTGAAAGAACTCTTCCCGCGCAATCAGGTAGGTTTCATTATATGCGCCCTGATGAAACAACCATCGTTCAACGGCCCAGGGGTCGAGGCCCATGAGCTTT
Source organism: uncultured bacterium (assembly GCA_964567495.1). Classification (GTDB taxonomy): domain Bacteria; phylum Omnitrophota; class Omnitrophia; order Omnitrophales; family Aquincolibacteriaceae; genus CAYLPP01. The sequence continues at coordinate 1,925 of CAZMMY010000028.1, read as the reverse complement.
TCAGCCGCCGGCGCATAGGAGGCAATCCGGACCGGGCGGCCAAAGAACGTCTTTTGTATCTTCCAGGGAATACCTTACTGATTTGACGAAACGGAAAGCATGGATTCACTTTTGAAGGCTTCCGGCTATCCTGTTCAATTCATGCAGCACCAGCGCGTTAACGGGGTCCGCTGCATCCGCGAACGTCTCAGCACGCATAGCGGCGGCCCTGATCGCTTCGGCGGCAATGGTCCGGGCTTTCGCCCTGGCTTCGTTGCGGCGCTTCCAGGCGCTTCCAGGAACCTGGCCGCTGTTGTCGAAAGCCTGCCGGACGCGCGTTGCCGATATGCTGAGCTGTTCGGAAAGATCGGCGTAGGTGAACACGCCGCGGTTGTCGAAGTAGGCTTTGCGCAGCGCAGCGTTTACCCGCTGAAAGCCGTCGGCATCCTTGGCGCGGATGGTCCGGGCGTCTTCAGGCGTCAGGCCGAAATGAGAAAAGGCCGCTTCGAGATACGGCCTTGTGAAGTTGTTCATGGTCTTTAGATTGTCTCGTTGAGGGCTGCCAGCTTCGCAAGAGCTGCCGGGCCGTTGTGGCCGCCGACTTCTGCAACGCAAGCGCCAGCGATGGCGCCGGATTCATCCAGCGGGAAAACGCGCGTCACCGGGCGGCCATTGTCGAACGCGAATTCGATCAGGACCGTTTCGGTATAGTCGACCTCCACCAGGTCGCAGTTGTAGGTAGGGTCGAAATAGTATGACTTGATGGAAACCGGGAAGCCGGTTTCGACGACCATTGAAGCGGCGGGAACGTTCGGTTTGATGCTCATATTGACTTTGTTTTATCCGTCGGTTACTTGCTGTTGATCTTCTCGATAAACCAGGAAGCAACATCGAAGGAGTAGAGCCCGCCGTCGTATTCGTCGAACAGCAGCGCGGACTTCGGGAACCAGTGGGCGCCGCCGCCGTCTTCGGCGTCGAATTCAACGAGGATAGCTTTGGTCGTTTCCTGGGCGATCTTGCCCCATCCTTTGACACCGGCCTTCACGTTGTTGCCGACATAGAGCATACCGTCAATGTGGACCGTGTTGCCGACGGCGAAGCGGTTCTTGAAGGCGTTGAGCTGTTCGGTGATGGCGGCATCTTTGGCGGCCTGCTCGGCGGCTTCGGCAGCGGCGGCCTCGGCGATCAGGGCGGCGTAATCGAATTCGGCAGCCTCGGCGGCCTCGTTGCGCTCGTCCATTTCGATGGCCAGGTCCAGGGCGTCGAGCAGCTCCGGGGTCACTTCGACATCGGCGCCGCGCAGAGAGTTGATGAGGTGTTGAACGTTGGTCATGATCTTGCGTTTGTCGTTGTTTGATAGTTCAAATATATGCGCTTTATTCCATTATTCCAAATTTTAGGAATAATTATTTTGAGGAAATTTTACTTATAATGTCCATACCCGCCGCCGGGGTCTTCCTCGATTGTCTTCTGAATGGTATTCTTCACGGCCATGACCAGACAATCAACTTCCTCGTCATGTTCGCCGCGCGGGAAGACAAGGCATGAATCAATGAAGCTTTCCGTCCACGGTCCTTCGACCAGGAAAAGCCGCATGGATTCCATGGGTCCGGTAATCGAATGCGCGCGGGCTTCCTTGTCGCCTTCCGGGTTCGGCGCTTCGATGACGCTGATGTTCGACCATTCGCGAAGGGATTGCACCACGGATACCCCGGAGGCCTTCGGCTCCACGTACAGGCGGCTTTCGGCGTTGCCGTTGCGGCGCACGAACGTTTCTAGTTCTTTGAGCAACTTCGGAAAGGCAAAGCGGCCGCTGAGGTAATCAGTCAGAAATAGATAGTTCCCAACCTGGGTATAGGCGAGGCATCCGGACGGGTCATTGCTCTGCTTCTCCTTGTAGGCGGTATCTGCCGTGAAATCCTTGGTTGCCAGGTACGCGCGGGACC
>CAZMMY010000027.1:9120-10704 GCA_964567495.1 uncultured bacterium | reverse complement strand
CCGTCCTCTTTCAGGTCGATCAGCTCTTTGAGGATCAGGTCTTTGTACTTACCTTCGCCGTACGGAGCGAGCCCCATCAATTTATATTCGCCGGAGTTGACCTTGAAGCCTGCGTAATAAGTGAAGGCGGAATAAAGCAGGCCGAGCGAATGCGGGAAATGGATTTCGGAAAGGATTTCGAGCTTGTTGCCGCGGCCCACGCCGTAGCTGGCCGTGGCCCACTCGCCCACGCCGTCGGCCGTGATAACCGCTGCGTCCTGGAACGGAGAGGCGAAAAACGCGGAAGCCGCGTGCGACTCGTGGTGTTCGGTGAAAAGGATCTTGCCCTTGAACCCCAGCTCGTCTTCTACCATGGACTTCATCCACAGTTTCTGTTTGATCCAGACCGGGACGGCCTTGATAAACGAAGGCAGGCCATGGGGCGCGAACGCGAGGTAGGATTCCATAAGGCGTTCGAACTTCAGGAAGGGCTTTTCGTAGAACGCCACATAATCCAGGTCGTTTACGGTGATGCCCGCCTGTTTAAGGCAGAATTCGACCGAGAGCCTGGGAAAGCGTTCGTCATGTTTCTTGCGGCTGAACCGTTCTTCCTGGGCCGCGGCGATGATTTTGCCGTCGACGATCAGGGCTGCGGCTGAATCGTGATAAAAGGCCGAAATACCGAGAATCTTCATTGCTATAAGTCCTTGTGAGGATTAGGAAAGCGCTTAGGATACCCTGTTTGCACTCAGGGTTCAAGGGCGTTTTGAGAGCGGGTCTGATAGGCGTAATGGACCCCGAAAAAGTACCAGAACCCCATGACAGCGGTGGGGTTATGCATGACCGTGTCGACCATACAGAAAGCCATGAAATTCAGGGTCGCAATGCCTGTGCCCAGGATTTCCCACGGAATTCTTCCCGTCCTGGTCTCGTATGCCCCTGCCCTCCTGCGAGCGTCGTTCATGACCAGGAAAAGCAGAAGCAGCAGGAAAAGGAGGCCCGGCAATCCGGTTTCAGCAGCATGCTGAAGGTAGCCGTTGTGGGCGTAATAATTTTTGACGCGCCAGCTTTGCTTTGTGTCGTATTTCTGGTGCGCGACGGCATAGGTATTAATACCCGTGCCGGTTAGCGGCCTGGCCTTGATGACGCTTACCGCGCGGTCCCAAAGGTCGAAGCGTTCCACTACGGACTGTTCCTTGAGCTCGGCGTCCAGGTGGATGACCATGCCTTTCGGAAGCGCAGCCAGGCCCACGATCAGAATCAGAATGCCCGAAATGATCCAGAAGAACCTCCGGCGGATCAGAAGAAAAAAGAAGACGCCGGCCAGGAAAGCGAGCATGGCGCCGCGCGAGCGGGTCAGGAACAGCAGGACCAGGCCTGCCGCCGTCATGCCGAGGCAAAGCCACTGCTGCGCGGAGAACTTCGCGGCCCGGCAGGCCATGGCAATCAGGAGCGGAATACTCAGAATCAGATAATTTGCGTAAAGCCCGTATGTCTTGAAGCTGGAACTGAGCCGGATGCCGGCGCCCGAATCCTGCGCAGCGATATGGCGGATCAGGTCGGCTCCCGTGAAGTACTGGAAAATTCCGTTCAGGCTGATCAGCG
>CAZMMY010000027.1:7590-9092 GCA_964567495.1 uncultured bacterium | reverse complement strand
AAATACGCGCTCCCAGGTTTTAAGGCGCGAGGCCGCGGGGAAGGTCTCGGCCAGAATGATGAAGGTCAGCAGCTGCTGAAAGATTTTCATGCAGCCCTTGAAGCTTTGCTTCGGCGCTTCAGTCCAGAAAAGCGTCAGGGCGGTCCAGCCTGCCAGGGCGAGAGCCGCGATCAGGATTTGTTTCGGAAGCCTGATTCGCAGGTCGGGGAATTTCGCGATCAGCCACGCGATACCCATGACCACGAAGCAGATTTCTGTCAGGGCTGTGGAGAAGGTCATTGCGGGCCACAGTATGGCAGCGGCCCAGAAGGTGACTTTTTCGAAGAACTCTTTGCGTTTGTTTACCTTTTCAAGCGCTGGCATTGAGGAGTTTCCTGTTTTTTACGAAATGATAATACGCGGAAAGCCCGGCGAAGTAAAAGCCGCCGAGGCCGTCCAGAATCCCTAGTTTTAAAATATAAAGCTGGAACCATTTCGCGGGCGGCCCCAGCACAAGCTGTATGAAACTTCCCTTCCTGCCTTTTTTCTGCATAGCTTCGACCTCGAGGTCGGTGTAGCGTGCAAGCTTCGCTCTGTAGTCATCGAGCGTGGCGGTGGTGTAGTGGATCATGGGATTTTTCAGGCGCGCTATGCCGAGGCTTGTCGCCAGTTCTTCGTGTACGGGCTGACGGAATTCAGCCTTGCCCCGAGGAAAAAGGCGGACAGGGGCGTCGTCCTGCGTGCCGCTGAAGCGCAGGCGGTGCCCCAGGAAATAGGTATGGCGGCGTACTTCGTAAGCCTTGTCGCCGTTCGCCGCCGCTTCCTGTATTTCTTTCGCAAGCTCCGCGGGCACGCGCTCGTCCGCATCGATGAAAAAGATCCAGTCCCCTTTGGCTTTGGACAGGGCGAAGTTCTTCTGGTCTGCGTAATTGACGAACGGCTTGTCGAAAATCGAAGCTTTGTAATTTCGCGCGCGCTCGATGGTTTTATCCGTGCTGCCGCTGTCGACCAGCACGATTTCGTCTGCCCACGAAACGGACTGCAGGCAGGCGTCGATGTGCTTCTCTTCGTTTTTGACGATCAGGCAGGCGGAAATCACGGCTGTTTTTTCCCTAGCGCGGCTGTGAAGCCCCTCATCATGGCAGTCTTGCCGCGCACCAGGCTCCAGAGAATGCGCAGCGGCGCAAAAATCAGATGCGTCAGCCAGAAGCCGGGGCCGGAAAAGTTTTTCCAGAGAAAAAGAAAATTGTTCCGGTGGGCCAGCGCCGCGACCTTGTCGTTTCCAAAAGCTTTTTTGAAACTGGCCTGTCCCATGTGATAGACCACGCTTTTAGGCTCGTATACCAGTTTCCATCCTTTTTTCGCGGCGCGGTAGCAGATGTCCGCGTCTTCGAAGATGCCGGGCAGGAAGCGTTCATCATAGCCGCCCAGCTCCAGGAATTTCTCGCGTGAGAACGCACCGAAACCGGAAGAAAAAGTTTCCGAAGGCTTGTCTGCTTCTCTTTCGTAACCGGGGTAACGGC
>CAZMMY010000027.1:1850-7580 GCA_964567495.1 uncultured bacterium | reverse complement strand
ATCGTCCTTGCGGCCTCGATCGTTTTGCCGTCGAAGCTCATGACCTTCGGCGCTGCCAGAAATGCGGCCGGATTATGGGCGAAATGCTCGACCAGCGGGTCCACGAAACCTTTATCGACGCGGATATCGTTGTTTAAAAGAATGGCTACAGGCTCCTTGATCTTGGCCAGATAGGCATTGTATGAGCACAGAACCTTGTTTTCGGGGGCTAGTTCCACATCCACACTCGAAAATTGGGCCACATAATCCCTCCATTTGTCACGGCTCTGGTTGTCCAGAACCGTGACCCTGGTCGGGTATGAGGCGGCGGCTGCGGCCTCCACAATGCTGGGAAGGCACTGGGGCAGCAGGGTTTCGCCATTGTAGTTCAAAATAATGATGCGGGCTTCAGGCCTGTTTTTTGTCATAAGTTGAGGTGCGGCATAAGATTATCAAATGGCAAACCGCTTGACAAGGCTGTCAGGTTTCGGCTATTTTGCCCCTCATGTCGGACAACCCTCAGATCAGCTTTATCATTCCGGTTTATAACGAGCAGGACAACATCCGCGGCGTGTTTCGCGACCTGTATGCCGTGCTTGCTCAGAACCCCCAATGGACCTGGGAAGTCATCGTGATCGAGGACGGCAGCAAGGACAACACCCGTGCCGTCATCCAGGAACTCGTTTCCAAACACCGCGGCGCCGAGGTCATCTACCACGACCAGAACGGCGGCTATAACAAGTCCATGCGCGACGGCATGAAGAAAGCCCGCGGCAAGTACCTCATGTATATCGGCGCCGACGAGGAATTCGACTGTTCTGAAATCGCCAGCTTCGTGGAACCCCTGCTCGCTTCCGGCGAAAAACACGCGGACCTGGTGCTCGGCGTCCGTTGGCAGCGCAACGCGTACAAGCTGCACCGCTTCTTTCTTTCCGTTATTTATATTTTCCTGCTGAACGCCATCTTCAAGATGAGAATCAACGATTACAACTGGTCGCAGGCGTGGAGCCGGGAATTGTTCGAGAAGATCGAGCTGGAGTCCGAGTCGCTTTTTATGCTGCCCGAAATTATCATCAAGGCCTACGACCTGGGCTTCAAGATCAAGGAAGTGCCTTCCAACCACCGCGGCCGCAGGACGGGCCGTTCCTCGCTAAACATGAAGATTATGGGCTATGCCCTTTGGGACTCCTTCAAGTTCGCTTTCCAGCGCCGTTCGCCTTCCTACTCGCCGGCAGCTCCCAGCACGCCTTTTCTTTCTTCGCCGTCACAGCCGGCGAAGGTCTGATCATTTCTTTTTAGTTCCCCTAATCAAAACCACGGCGCTCGAAGCCAGCGGCAGGAGTTTTGCCTCCGCGCTGACCAGCCAGGCGAAAAGAATATTTCCGAGTTTGTAAAAAGGCAGAAGGAGTTTCAGCACATCCGTACTCCCCGCGCCTTGGCTTTTTTCCCTGCCCGGCGGGTTCATGATTTTAAAAATCCGGACCGCCAGGCGCATTGCCAGTTTGTCCAGAAAACCCGTGATCTTGACCAGTTCGAGGTCGTTAAAACCTACCTGCATCAGCTTTTTCGCGAAAGGCTTGATGGCGTAGCGCCGCTCATGCTGGACGAACCGGTCGTCTCCCGCAAAGTAATCAGGATGCACGGGCACGGTCAGGATGATTTTTCCGCCGGGTTTGAGCACTCGGTAAAGCTCGCGCAGCGCCGCTTCATCGTCAGGGATGTGCTCCAGCACCTCAGAGCAAACGACCGTTTCCACCGTCGCATTTTTCAGCGCGACCTGAGTGATGCTCATGGCCGCGGCCTTGTCCGCGATCTTCTTTTCCTTCAGAAAACGCACCGCCTCCTGAGATATGTCGCTGAACAGCACGTTGGGCATGCCGTCCGCCATGGTGGAAACTCCGGAACCGATCTCGAGAGTCAGGCCGCTGCCCGCGCTTTCAAGCTCCCTGCGGATGGCGCTTCTGCGAAGGCGGTAATTGTAGAGATGGTTCTTGAACTGCAGATAGACAGGATTTCTAAAAAATATCTCAAAAGGGTTTTCGTGTGACAAGGTCACACCAGCGGACGGTAGCGGAAAATGTTCCAGCGGTGGAGCAGGTAGCGGACCAGGACCCCGAGGGTCTTCAGGCCGTAGATCGCGGAGTTAAAAAAGTTGACCGATGATGCCTCCTTGAAATAAATGGTGTCGACCGGGATTTCCTTGATCCTGCTCTTCCAGTGCGCCGCCTGGACCAGCACCTGAGTGTCGAATACGAAATCGTTTTCGTTTCGCATGAACGGGATGGTCTCCAGGAACTTGCGGCTGTAAGCTCTGTAGCCGGTGTGGTATTCCGACAGATTCAGGCCGAGCACCAGGTTTTCGGTCGTGGTCAGGAAAATGTTGGAGATGAATTTGTAGAACGGCATGCCGCCTTTGAGGGCGTTTTTGCGGTTCAGCATGCGAGAACCCAGGACTACGTCCGCCTCACCTTTCAGGATGGGTTCGATGATGGGGCCCAGGAAAGCCGGGTCGTACTGGCCGTCCGGATGGATCATGACGACGACGTCGGCGAAACGGGCAAGCGCTTCGGTATAGCAGGTTTTCTGGTTGCCGCCGTAACCGAGATTGTGCGGGTGCCGCAGGCTGACGATGCCCAGCTCCTGCGCCTTGGTGTAGGTGTCGTCCTTGCTTGCGTCATCGACCAGGATGATTTCCTGGACCATGTCGCGTGAAATTTTATTGTAAGTGTCGTGCAGGGTCTTGGCCGCGTTGTATGCGGGCATGACCACCGTGACTTTTTTTCTGTTGAGTTCTTTGTCCATCTTAAGCGTCATGATTTCCGTTTAAAGAGACTGCGGGTGCCGTCCGTGACCACAAGCTCGTAGTCCCGGTTCGCCGCCATTTCCCTCATCCTTGTCAGCATGGTTTCCCTGTCGAACGGATACGGGTGAACATGCATGTCGAAAAGGTAATAGTCCGCCGCAGCGTATTTTGCATGCATGGGATGGTCGGGCCTGTCCCAGGGCTGAGCGAAGTAGTAATTATACTCACGGTACCCTATGTAGGGAAGCAAATGTCCATGGGTCACCACATTAGCGTTTTTGGGCAGTTCCGAGGCCCAGCGGATGGATTTCAGGTCTTCGGCCGTGAAGGCTTCAGTCCGGAAATGGCCGCCATTCATGACCAGCAGGACCAGGACCAGCAGCCAGGCCGCCGGGCCCGCGGCTGAAGGCGCTTTCCGCTTTAAAAAGTGATAGAGGTTGGAAAATCCGAACGTGAACGCGAGGAACACGAACGGAATGACGGCCGCGGCGTAGTGAAAATGAAGCTCGTAGAAGTCCGTGTCCTTCCCCGTCGAGTGTGTGAACAGCGGAAAGAGCGGCACGGCCAGCAGAATCAGCGCCGGCGAAAATAGCGGCAGGAACGCCAGGCGTGAAATCAGGCGCACGTAGGTGGCGATCTTGCGCGGATCGCCGAAATAGATGTCGAGCACCTTCAGCGGGTGCTGTATGAGGGAAACGATGAATTCCCCTTCCGAAGAAATATCGTCGCCGAAATTATGAAAGTTCTCGCTTAGCACCGTGTTGCCCGTGACCGGAATGAACCAGCGGGTGATGAAGAAATAATAGGACACGCCCAGGATGACCGTGGCGGCGGCATGCAGGCGGGCAGAGCCCGCGGCCGGCTTTCCATGATGAATAAAGAAAACAAGTGCGCCGACGCCCGCAAAATAGAAAAACGCGTCTTCTTTCAGCAGCAGGCCAAGCGCCAGCGCAAGGTAGTACCGGCCCCAGCGCGCTTTCATGGCTTCGTAGACCGCCCAGAAAATAAAAAGCGGATAAAGGATTTCAACGCAGAAGTTCATGCGCAGAATATTCTGCATGTAGCGGTAATTGAGGAAAATGAAAGCTGTCATGAGCGCAAGCGCGGGACTGGCGAAACGCTCCTTTGCGATCCCGTAAAGCGGAATAGCCCCAAGACAGGCCAGCGGGCCGTAAATACCGACCAGCAGAAGCGGCGATTTGATCAGCGCCCAGACCGGCGCGAGCAGCATGAGCAGGTTGTTGATGTGATACCAGGTATGAAGCAGGCCGGTGTAATGGATCTTGCCCTGCAGATAGTAAAACAGCATGTAATCGTAAAAGCTGAACGGCAGGAAATTGATCTGAAGAGACAGGTATTCAGTGACCTGCTGCCAGGTGAAGATAATGGTGAAGATGATCAGCAGCGCGGGCAGAAGCTGTTTCGAAGAAAAAGTCTGCTCCAGCTCCTGGATGATTTCGGAAAGTCTCAATCCCCTTACCCGGAACGAGACCGCTTTCCATGCTGCGAAAGAAAAAAGCAGGATGAGGAACGGCTTTTTGAAATTTTTCATCTGCCAGGTCCAGCCGCCGAACGTGAGCGGCAGGCCGTGCCAGACGACATAGGCGAAAAACAGCAGGGCCGCGGCGTAAACAAAGAAAAGGGCTTTTTCGAGCGTTTTGGTCATGCGCGGCACTCCGCGGGCTGGTGTTTCAGGTTTCTGATGATTTCGAAAAGGACTGCGCCGAACAGGACCAGGTTGGCCCACATCCCCGTGCCCGCCGCCCGGCCGTAAAGAAAAGCCATGCCCGCGTAGCACAGTACTGAAATCCGGAACGGGATTTTCAGGTTCCCGCTTTTGAGTTCAGGAATAAAAAAGAAAGCATAGAAAAAGATGAATGAAACGAACTGATAAGTGCGCGCAAGCGGCGCGAAAAGCGTCATGCCCAGAAAGACGGCGGAAACCTGCAGGAAAAGCATGGCCCTCGCGGAGGCCCGCGGCAGGCAGGCCAGCAGCAGAAGCAGCGCAAGCGCCGCGCGGATGACCTGGAGGACGAGAGAAAGTTTTTCCAGCGGCAGGCCCTTGGCGATGACGGGCAGGCCGGAATAGCGCTGGGCATTAATCATGGGATAGGACTCGCTGAACGCGTAGCCATTTCTGTTTTTCAGGAAAAGCCGAGTCAGCATCGACTCGAGCGACTGGTTCTTGTCAGCAAAGACCTCGCCAAGGTGGATCATGGCCAGCTGGTCCCAGTTTTTTTTCTGCGGATGCGGGTCTTCCTTCGGCATGACTTTCTGGAGAAAACCCGCCATCGCCGGCTTGATCGTTCTTCCCAGCCACTGGCGGTGGAGGACGCGGTTTTCATCCGCGCCGAAAATTACGGTGGTCAGGCCCAGAATCAGCGCGCTTGCGGCCGCAAAGGCCCCAAGGGTTTTCCACGAGCGCTTTGCGGCGAAAAAGAGGCAGAAAATGAGAGGCGTAAGCTTGATCCATACTGCGGCAGCCAGGACCGTGCCTGCACCCCACTGGCGGTTATTTTTCCACAGGCAGAGGGAGACCAGGCACAAAAAGAAAATGAAAATGTTGGACTGCGCCATACTCAGGTTGTCCAAAAGCAGGGCGAGCCCCATGGCGCTCAGTCCCAGCTTGTCGGCGCCTGGCATCTTCTGCCAGCCGGTGCGGACATGTGCGGGCGTGATGTCCAGGAATTCCAGGATCAGTGCGGCGGAATAAACAAAGCAGGCTGAAAGAAAGATATTCCAGAGCACGGCGGAAAGCAGGGCCGGAAGAAGTGCCCAGGGAGCGAAGAAAAGAGCGGCAAACGGCGGATAAAGAAACGGGCTGACTGTGGCAGAGGCCTGGTAATAGTCGCCCTGGTAATAGATCTGCCCGCCTTTCAGGACGGCGCGGCCTGCCTGGTAAAAAGTGTCGAAATCATTCGAACCGGCAGAAGTGCGGTAAAGAGTCA
>CAZMMY010000027.1:0-1840 GCA_964567495.1 uncultured bacterium | reverse complement strand
CGGCCTTCGTCCGCCGCGCCGGTCGATCCCGCCGCCAGGACGACGGCGCACAGGGCATACGCCAGCCATTTTGGAACGGTAAACGCGCAGATCCGCATGGAGTTAAAACGCCTCCCGGTTTTCCGCCAGATGGATGGCGTAAATGGCCGAGACCACGTTGATCCAGACCGAATACTGGAGGAAAAGAGTTTCCATGAAAGAACAAAGGAACCATACTGCAAGCGCGCAGAAAATGCTGATATGGATCAGGACGAGCTGCGGCTCCGAAGCGCTGCGCATGGAAGTGCGCAGGCCGTGGAAAAGGTTTCGCATGAAATATAGAAACAGTCCAAGGCCAGCGAAACCGGAAGCGCCGAGCAGCGTAAACAGAAAGCCGTGATAACCGACGATTTCATGCGTGAACCCAACGCCGAACAGGCCGTTCGTCCTGAGGAGTCCCTGGAGGTCGAAGATCTGCATCAGGCGGAAGCTGCCGAAAAAACCGAAGTTCTGGCTGTCGGAAAAAGTATGGTTCCAGGCATCGGGGTTGAAAAGTACGGCCACGTCTTTCAGCCGCGAAATGATCGCCAGCTCATTCATGGCCGCAACCGCCAGCACGCCGATAAAAAGCAGCCCGAGCCTGAGCACTCTTTTGCGGAATTTCTGAAGTTTGGAGTGCCGCTGGACCTGGTAAAAGAAAATTGCGAAGCCTGTCATGAAGCTGATCCATGCCGTACGGGTACAGGAAAAAGCAAGGCCCGCGAAAAGAACGGCCAGGCAGAAAATGGCCAGCGCGCGCTGCCATGTATTGCTGGGCGGCATGCACAGAGGAATCGCGTAAAAGATCGAGAAAGCCAGCAGGATGCCCGTGTGGTTGTTGTGGATCAGCTCCCCCGAAACGGGGTTGGAGAGCATGAGGTCATGCCCCAGCCCCATCACGACCTGCGTGGCCAGGCCGAACAGGAAAAATAAAATCCCTTCGCGGTACATCCAGGGCGCTGTCACGATACCGCAGAGATAAATCACTCCCAGCAGGACTGTTGCGAAGTTTGCGGTCAGCTTCAGGGTCTGGACACTCGGCCAGGGATGGAAAAGCGGCAGCAGGCTGATCACAAGGACCGCACCTATGGGCCGAAGCAGCCGGCTCCGGCGGAGCCCTTCATGCACTGTTGAAAAAAAAGAACCGTGGACGAACTGAACCAGGCCTGCGAAACCGAGCGCCACGTGGAAATGTTTGACCGTGAAAAACAGGTCCGGAAGGAAGCCTGAAGGCTGGAAGAAAGTCGCGAAAAAGAAAATCGAACATACCGCGTAGCGGAAATCAACGACGTACAGAATGGGAAGCACGGCCCAGCCGATGCGCGAAACCCAGAGGTATTTGCCGGAAGCCAGCGCCATAAAAAGAGCAGCAAGAAAAAGAAGGTCGAGCGGGATGCGCTTTCCGGCGGGAACTGCTTTAGGGTCGTTCCCTGTCAGGCGCGGGCGTTTTTCCTCGGAAAAAAGCCCGGATGCTTTCAGGGGGGTGAGCATGGTCTCCATTATAGAGACGCCTCCTCTGCCTGTGAAACACTTTTTACCGCCAGTTCCTTAAGCACGGCCCTGTGGGCGGAGCGGTCATACGAAAGCCTGTATTTCGAGCGCTCCGGGAAGTAGGCTTCGAGCTTTGGATTCAATTCCCCGAGATCATGGGCGTAAACGACCGGCGAATCCAGGAAGGGCGTGTTTCTCACCGTATCGTCCGGGGCCATGACCAGCCGGTCGCCCAGAAAGCCCGAGAGAAAAACCAGCGCGGGTTTTTTTGTCCCGGCTTCAGCGGCATCATAAGCCGCCTTGCGCTCCCCGCTGACCTGCCGGAAATAGG
>CAZMMY010000026.1:8157-11020 GCA_964567495.1 uncultured bacterium | reverse complement strand
AAAGCAGCACATGCAGGGGGCCGGGTCTGGGCACGGTCCAGCAGCCTCCCAGGCGCGCACAAAGACGGATCCATTCGGTGCCCGCTTCCAGGAAAAATGCGGCCGCGTTTCCCAGCACTTTCGAGACAGGCGGCAGGAACGCGGTCAGCAGGCTGAACAGTACTGCAATCTGCCCAAAATGAAAAAGCGGAACAGCCAGGAAGTTCGCAGGCCAGCTGATCCAGGAAAAGATCCCGAAATGATAGACCGCGGCCGGAAAAGTGCCGAAAAAAATGGCCAGCGGTCCCGCCCAGAAAATGCCGGCAGGCCGGCGTGTAAAAAACGGCATGAACACCATCAGCGAGCCCACCGAGAGAAAGGAAAGCTGGAAGGAAACGTTCCAGACCGCCTGCGTGTTGGCCCCAAGCACGAAGAGAAAGGCCATGCAGAAAACGTTCAGCGGCCTCCTGTCACGGCCGGCGGCGACGGCGCCGAAACCGGCCGCCGCCATCCAGCCCGCGCGCAGGACCGGGAAATCCGCACCCGAAACCAGCACCTGCGCCCATGCAGCCGCGGAAGCCAGAACCGCAGAAGGGCCCCGCGGAAGGCCGCAGGCCAGCGCCATCATGTAAAGGCTGCCCGCGAAAAGTGCGATGTTCATGCCGCTGATCGCGAGCAGGTGCGACGTGCCGGTCTTGAAAAAATCTTCGCGCAAGCGCGCGTCCAGGCCGCCGCGCATTCCCAGCACCAGGGCCCTGGCAAGCGCCGCAGGGCCTGCGGGCATAGCGGCGGAAATCGCCCGGTCAAGGTTTCCCCGCAATTCGAATATAAAAAGCCTGGGGCCCCGCTTCCCTTTTTCGGTCACGCGCAGGCTTTTCCAGCCGGCACCCTGCACTAATGCAGTGATTCCTTTTGACCGCAGGTGCCCCGGGTAATCAAAGCCTTTAACAGGCTCGGGCTTTTTGAATTCCGCATAAATTTCCACCCTGTCACCGGGCCCGGGCGATTTCCCGGGATTGAACAGAAAAACCTGCACTTTGCCCGACACAGGCCTCTCTGCCAGTTTTTCTGACTCAACAACGAACGAGCAGGTTTTTCTGCGGCCCTGGATTTTCCAGTCTGGCCCCGAAACCAGGACTCCGGTCAGTTTCTGGGGCGCGCCAAAAGCGGCATGCCTCTCAACTGCCTCATACGGGCGAAAGCTGTCGGCCTGAGCGCAAAGACTTCCCAGTAAAAACCATGAGATGCACAGAGCCGGCAGAAAAAGAGTGCGCCCCCGCGAAAGAAACAGCAGCCAGAGCGCTGCCAGAACCGCGGGAACTCCGGCTAAGAAGAACGAAGGGGCAAGGACGCCAGCCAGGAAGGATGCGGCCAGCCAGAAAAATACGCACTGCATTCAAGAAACCAGCGGGTAAAGGCCGGATTCCGAAAAATGACCAGGACAAAGGCCGGCAGCGTCAGGAGAAAAAGAATGTCATGCTGCCTTTTGGCGAGCTTCATGCTGCATTTTAGCGCGGCCCGAAAAAGAAAAAGCCCTTTTCCCCGCTTCCACGGAGAAAAGGGCTCTTTTTAAACTTTTTAGTTATTTTTAATTTCGAAGTTAACCGGAATCTGGACACAATCCACAACGGCCTTCCCATTTTTCCTGGCCGGATGGAATTTCCAGGTCAGCACGGCCTTGGTCGCAGCCTTGTCCAGAACCTCATGGCCCGTGGACTGCATGACCTTGTAGCGGCCGACTGTGCCGTCCAGCTTAACTTCGATCGCGATGGAAAAACGGCCTTCCCACCCCTGGCGAAGGGCCCAGCGCGGATAGCTGATCGGCTTGGGAGTAGAAATCAGGTACGGAAGTTCTCGGTCCGCCGAGTGGTTTCCGGTCGTGAACACGGTGCCGGGCTTGAGTGCAAGCTGTCCGTCACCCTGCACAGTCACTGTATAAGAAGGCGTTTCCGCGGCCCGCGGCGCGGCCACAGGCTCCAGAGTCAGGGCTTCAGCAGCAAATGCGGCCGGAGCGATAAAAGTCATAAGTAAGAAAGCGGTCAGGATTTTTTTCACGTGTTTCTCCTTGGTTAAATGGTATTTAAGCCCAAAGGCTTTTAAGGGTCAAGTGTTTAGTACTCCTGGTTCAGAAAGAAGGCCATGTCTTCCCGGTTTTTCGGGGCCTTGCCATCCCAGCTTTCGTAGCTGACCAGCTGTTCCAGCGGCACGCGCTTGCCCCAGCCCAGCGTTTCCAGGTCCGGCTTTTCAGGGAAATGCGTCACATAGCCGAGGCAGAGATAGGCAAGGATTTTGATGTGGGCCGGGATGCTGAAAATTCCGCGGACGTCCTCGGGCTTGATGATGCTGACCCAGCCCACTCCGATATTTTCCGCGCGCGCGGCCAGCCAGAGGTTCTGGATGGCGCAGCAGGTGCTGTAAACGTCCGTGTCAGGCATGCTGTTGCGGCCCAGGATCTGCGGGCCGAAGCGGGTGGAATCGGTCGTAACGATCAGGTTGACCGGAGCCTCGATTATGCCTTCGAGTTTGTAAGAAAGATATTTCTCACGCTTCTCCCCATCGAATAATTTAGCCGCGTCTTCCCGTTCGCGCAGAAAGGACTGTTTGACCCGCATGCGCTTTTCCGCGCTTTCGACCACGATGAAGTTCCAGGGCTGCATGTAGCCGACCGAGCCCGCGTGGTGAGCGGCGGACAAAATACGCGCCAGCGTATCGGAGGAAACCGGGTCGGGTTTGAAAAAACTGCGCACATCTCGGCGCCCGAAAATCGTTTTATAAACGGCCAGCTTTTCCTCTTCAGAAATCCAGGGATTCATCAGAAGCGCCTTGAAAGAAGATGGATTGAAACCGCCGCGGCCAGCGAAACCCAGCTCGCGGCAAGCATACG
>CAZMMY010000026.1:0-8147 GCA_964567495.1 uncultured bacterium | reverse complement strand
TGGAATGTCTTCGCGGTCGAAATCCTTCTCTGCTTCCTCCGCGCCAAGGAAAGGCCTCCGGACTTCACGGCCCTCGTAATAATTCACACCGCCCAGCCTGAGGCCCAGAGCGCCCGCAAACGCAGCCTCAGGCATGGCTCCGTTGCCGTTCCTTGCCGTCACGCCGTCGCGCCAGCCCGCGGCAAAGGCCTGCTTCCCCCGGCCGGTCGTAAAAACAGCTGCTGCTGAAGAGACGTAATGAGAAAGAAGCGCGGGCAGAAGGTTCCAGAACTCGTCCTGTTTGGCCGCAAAATAACCGAAGTCGCGGTAACGTTCGTTCATGTGGCCGATCATGGAATCGAGCGTGTTGACTGCCTTGTAGGCAAGCGCCAGCGGTGCGCCGCCGAGCGCGGCGTAAAAAAGCGGCGCGACCACGCCGTCAAGCGTGCTTTCCGCAACAGTCTCGACCGCCGCGCGCACGGTTTCTTTTTCGTCCAGGCCGGCGGTATCCCGGCCTACAATGCGGGCCAGGCTTTTACGCGCCTCAGGCAAGTCGCCGGCCTCAAGATTCTGATGCACGATCAGCGCTTCCTTCCGAAGATCATGGACCGAAACAGAAGAATAAATACCGTAAACATTCGCGGCCCAGGCAAGCGCGGGGTGAACGCGGTAAAGAAGCTGAAGAATTCCCCACACGAGTCCAGCCGCCGCGACAGGCAGGAAAAATGCGAGCACGGCGCCCGCGGTTTTTTCCGACGTAATCAGCGCCCGCAGAAACGACTCGCCTTTTTCGATTATCCGGCCCATGACCCGTACGGGGTGAAAGCGGTAGAATGGGTCGCCCAGTTTTAAATCCAGAAGAAATGCGGCCAGGAGGGCGGTCATCTTGCAGCCTCCGCGGGGACTTTTTCCAAGGCCCGCACAAGCGCCTGGTTTTCCTCTCGCGTTTTCAGGGCAAGGCGGAAAAAGGAAGCGTTCAGTCCGCGGAAACCGGTGGAAGGCCGCGCGTAAATCCCCTGCTTTCCCAGATATTCAGGAAGACCGGGGAATTCGCTTTTAATCAGGAAAAAGTTCGCGAGGCTGGGATAAACCTTGAGGAAACCAAAGCCTGCGAGCTCCGAATAGAAGCGTCTGCTTTCCACCTGGAACCAGCGGCGCGTTTTCTCCTGGAATTCCGTATCGCGCAGCGCGGCCAGCGACATCTGCTGGGCGATATGGTTGCAAGCCCAGGGCCCCTGCGCGTTTTGCATGGCCGCGATCAGCTTTGCCGGGCCAAGGGCGTAGCCCGCGCGAATGCCGGCCAGCGCGAAAAACTTGGTCAGCGAACGCACCACCAGAAAGCCGGGTTTGCCCGCTTCGGAAGCGACAGAAATCCCCGGCGTCCAGTCCGCGAAAGCTTCGTCAAGAATCACAAAAACCTTTTTACGCCTTGCTTCCCGGATTAATTCCAGCAGGCCGTTTCTTTCCAGCGCCGTTCCCGTAGGATTATTCGGATGGCCCAGGACCAGCAGGTCCGCGCCTTTCAGGATTTTGAGGATTTTTTCCGCCGAGAAAGCGAAACTGTCCCCGGCTGAAAGCCTGAGCGTCCGGACATGCGCGCCGGTGTTTTCCGCCAGCCTCCGGTATTCGGAAAAGCACGGTTCGAGAAGCAGGACGTGTTTAGGCTCCAGCACCTGGAAAGCGGCCTGCAGCGCGCCGAACGAGCCGTTGCCCGCCATGACCTGTTCGGGCTTCAGGGAAAATCTGTCAGCGAGGAAACCACAGAGCGGTTCGGAATAGGGCGCGGGATAACGCTCCAGCTCTTCAGCCGCCCGGCGGCAGGCTTCCCTGACCGACTCCGGAAGACCGAGCGGATTGACGTTGCTGGAAAAATCAAGGATCTCACTTTGTTTTTTGCCGTACATCCCGGCGAAAGCCGCGAGGTCGCCGCCGTGAAAACATTTTTTCATGCGGCCCCCAGTATCAGGCCCAGGAACAGGACGAAGATCTCGGTCATCTCGCTGGAAGCTCCGAGGACGTCGCCCGTGACGCCGCCGATTTTCTTTTTGAACCATACGGAAAGCCCTGCCAGAAACACGACCAGTCCCGCAAAAATCACCACCCCGGCACTTCCCTGCCACAAGACCGCAGGAAGCGCAAACGCCGTCGCGATCGCAGCTTCCCGGGCGGAAACTTTTCCGGCTACGGCCTGGGAAATGCCCGTACCCAGGCCCGCGTAGGGCATGACGAAACTCAGGACGACCTGCGACCAGCGCGAAAGCGCCATAGCCAGCAGAAAAAAACCGGCGCGCGCCTGCAAAGCGCAAAGAAGCTCGTATTTCACAAGCACCAGCAGCGCGATGCCAAGCACGCCCCACGCTCCCATGCGTGGGTCTTTCATGATCCGCAGCGCGTCTTCGCGATTTCTGCCGCCGAAAAAGCCGTCGCAGAAATCGCCGAAACCGTCGATGTGCAGCCCCCCGCTCAACGCGACAGGCATAACCAAAAGCAGGAATACGGCAACACGCTCAGGCAAAAACGGCTGAACCGCCATAAACGCAGACAGAGACACGAGCCCCATCAAAAAACCCACCGCCGGGAAAAACGCCATGGCGCGCGCGAGCCCGACCTCCATTCCTTCCGCCGTGCCGGGGCGTGAAGACAAAGTCAGCGGGAAAGGAATCACCGTAAGGAACTGGACGGCTTGGCGAAAGGCGTTCATGCGTTCACCGTTTTCCGGCGGCCCGCTTTTTCTACAAGCCGCCGGACCATGGCCGGATCCGAGCCGAAGTGCAGGTGCTGGTAGCTGGCCAGCAGGCGGTCTTCAGCAAAACCTTCGTACCTTTCGCCCAGCCGGTACGGAGCCCGCGCCGCATCGCCGCCTTCCCAGGCGGAATAATGGAATTCATGCGAACGAACCTTGCGGCCCGCGGGAAAGAGAAACGTATCTCTGAGAGTTTCGGATTCGTGATAGCCGAAATTCTGGAGCCGGTCTTTCATTTTGATCGTTCCCGGGACCAGGCCGCAAAGCCCGTGCCGCGTGCCCTGCTTGTCCGTAAAGGCCTCGGTCATATATATGAAGCCGCCGCATTCTGCGTAAATAGACCCGCCGTCCCGGTAAAAATCGCGTACAGATTGCAGCATGCTTTCGTTGGCGGAAAGTTTCGCGGCATAAATCTCCGGAAAGCCGCCGCCGAAATAAATCAGGTCCAGGCCGTCAGGGACCTTTTCATCCTCGAGCGGCGAGAAAAAAACAAGCTCCCCGCCTTCGGCGCGGATCAGGTCAAAATTATCTTCGTAATAGAAGGAAAACGCCTCATCGCGCGCCACGCCGACCCTGCAGGCCGCGGCCTTCGCCGCCGCCGGTGCGAAAACCTTCCTCTGTTTTCTCGCGCATGAAGTGACAAACACTTCCCAATCAAAATGCTTCTCGAGAAAGTCCGCGGCTTCCTTCAGGCCGGCGATCCTGTCGCCGCTTTCCGCAGCGGTCGTCAGGCCCAGATGGCGTTCCGGTATCCGGTATTTTTCGTCGGGAGGAAGATACCCAAGACAAGGCACGCCGGTATGCAGCTCGATCGACATCTTGAGATAGTTAAAATGGCTTTCGGTTTTGACCCGGTTGATCAGAACGCCCGCGAGATTGACCGCCGGGTCGAATTTCTGAAAGCCAAGGACCACGGCAGCTGCGCTTTCAGCCAAGCCGGCGCCGTCCAGCACCAGGAAAACCGGAACCCCCAGGATTTTCGAAACCTGGGCCGTGCTGGCCTTGCCGTCGAACAGGCCCATGACACCTTCGATCAATGCCAGGTCGGCTGCTGAGCCGTGGCGCGAGAAGGTTTCACGCACGGTACTTTCAGAGAGAAGGAAAAGGTCGAGATTGCGGGACTTCACGGGTGAGCAGACCGCGCTGTGAAAGCCGGGATCGATATAGTCCGGGCCGCACTTGAACGGCTGGACCGCCAGATTTTTACGGCGCGCCAGCTCCATCAGCGCGAGCGACCAGGTTGTTTTACCCGAGCCGGAATGCGTGCCGGCGATCATGGCCGCGCGGAAATCACCCACGGCCCGCGACCCCGGCTTCCGAAAAAGTAGCCACTTCGCAGTAAACTTTCATAGCCGCCTCAAGAATGTTCATGGCCAGCGCCGCCCCGGAAGCTTCGCCCAGCCGCAGGGAAAGATTCAGGATGGGCTTCACTTCCAGGCTTTCGAGAAGCAGCTCGTGGCCTTTCTCCTCGGACTGATGGGCGAAGAAAAGATAATCGCGCACCAGAGGATTGAGTTTGAACGCGGCCAGCGCGGCGGCGGAACATATCCAGCCGTCCACAACCACGGCCACAGAATTGCGCGCCGCGGCCAGGATCGCGCCGGTCATTGCCGCGATTTCAAACCCGCCAAGGCGGGTAAGAATCGAAAACGGATCTTCCAGGTGCCCCTTGTGAAGGTCCAGCGCCTTGCGGATGGTTTCTGTCTTTCGCGCCATACCGGCTTCATCCAGGCCGGTCCCCCTGCCTGTGACCCATTCCGCCGGCCAGTCTGTCAGCGCGGCGATAACCGCGCTTGCCGCCGTGGTGTTGCCGATGCCCATCTCCCCAACGGCCAGCAGCCTTACACCGTCGTCGGCCGCGCGGCAGGCCTGGTCCCAGCCCGCGCCAAAAGCCCGATGAAATTCTGCGCCGGTCATAGCGGATTCGCGCGTGATATTGCGCGTGCCTCTCCCCGCTTTCGCGTGGACCAGCGGCAGCTCAGAAGAAAAATCAGCGTCTACGCCGGAATCAATGACACGGACTTCAGCTCCGAGATGCCGCGCCAGGGCGTTGATCGTGGCACCGCCATTCAGGAAATTCATAACCATGGCGCGCGTGACTTCGCGGGGATAAAGACTGACGCCTTCCTCTACAACTCCATGGTCGCCGGCGAAAATCAGGATGCGTTTGCGCGCCGCGTCCGGCTTTTCCCTTTTCTGGATGGCGACAAGGCGTTCGATAAAGCCTTCGAGCAGGCCCAGGCTGCCTTCAGGCCGGGTCTGCTCTCTCAGGCGGGAGCGGGCGCGGGCGCGCCAGGAAGTGTCGGGAGCGGCGATTTTCTCGATCTCAGGCATCCAGTCGGACAAGAGACTCTCCTTTGACATAATTCGGGATGCCCGCGACCATCATGACGACCTGGTCACAGATTGCTGCGAGCTTCGCGTTCAAGCCCCCGAGTTCATCAACGAACCGGCGGCCGAGGGGATTATCGGGAACAAGCCCGAGACCTACTTCATTGGTGACAAAAATAACAGGGGTTTTTTTTCTGGAAGATTCGAGAAGAAGGTCCGCAATTTCGACCTGCATTTTTTCAGGAGTTTTCGCAAAGTAGTAAAGAAGGTTATTGACCCAGAGCGTCAGACAGTCCACCACGACAGCCGCATGCTCTTTCTGGGCGTCGCGGAGCTTTTCCGCGAGCCGCAGGGGCTCTTCAAACGTCGTGAAATCCGCGCCGCGCTCTTCCTGATGACGCGAGATCCGCGCTTTCATTTCCCCGTCCAGGGCCTCGGCCGTAGCGATAAAGGCGCGCCCCCCGGACGGGCACAGGCCCTTGGCCAGTTCGAGCGCGTAACGGCTTTTGCCGCTGCGGATGCCGCCGGTGAGCAGGATCAAAGGTACCGGTTCTGGGAGTGCCGGGTTCGCCAAGGAAGACTTTGAATTTTTCATTCGAACCTGGAACTCCCAGAACCGGTACCTGACAAATGGGAAATGTCGTTAAGCCGGGCGATCCGGGCACGGCGGCCTGAGAAATCGAGAACGGAAAGCGACGAAGCATGGATCTGAAAACCCCTCATGGAACGGAAAGACCTGCCCGACGCGGCCGCCATGAACATGCGGATTGATCCGCCGTGCGCCACGACCGCAACGGTTTTTCCGTTTTCCTTCTTAAGTATGTGCGATAAAAATGAAGTGACCCTTTTCTTGAAACCGCTGATGGCCTCGCCGCCTTTCGGCCTTTTCCAGACCCCTCCGGCCCAGGACTTGAAAGCCAAATCATTTTCTGCCAGCAATTCCCGTGCCGTTTTGCCTTCCCACGCGCCGAAATGAAACTCATTCATGCGCTTGTCTGCGCGGGGCTTAAGCCGCAGCCTGTCGGAAATAAATTTCGCGGACTCTTCCGCCCTTTTAAGCCCGGATGAATAAAGGCTCCCGATTGCCCATTCTTTCAGGCAAACTGCCAGTTTTTTCATCTGCCGCCTTCCCCTGGCCGACAAACGGGTGTCGGTCCAGCCCTGGTAACGGCCTTCGTTCGACCAGTCTGTCTCGCCATGTCTGATTAACAGGACACGTGTCGCCATCTGCCCCTTAATACTCAATGCCCGGCTGGGCCTTGATGCCCTTATGGTAAGGATGTTTGATGCATTTCATTTCAGTCACAAGGTCGGCCAGGTCGACGATTTCCTGGGGCGCGCCCCCTCCGGTCAGGATGACATGCTTCATTTCCGGCTTCTTCTTCAGCTCTTCGGCGATTTCTGCGGGAGGAAGGAAATTATATTTCATGACGTAATTGATCTCGTCGAAAATCACGACCTGGTGCTCGTTATCGTGCAGAAGCTCCCTGCACTTGTCCCAGGCCTCCCGGGCTTTCGTGACGTCCTGCTCGAAATTCTTGGTGTCCCAGGTAAAACCCTCACCCATGATGAAGTGGCGGAACTTATCGCCGAACAGTTTAAAAGACTCTTCCTCGCCTGTGCGCCACTTACCCTTAATGAACTGGACCATGGCAACTTTGTAGCCCCGGCCGAGGGCCCGGATGGCCGTGCCGAACGCGGCCGTGCTCTTGCCCTTTCCGTCGCCCGTATTAACCAGGATAAGGCCTTTTTTAACATATTCGCCGGTGGTTTTATGGTCGCGAGGGGCTTTGTCACGGGATTTATCAGTCATGATTAAAACTTTCCTTTAAGGCCGCTATAATAGCCGGAGTGAGGCATGTCGAAACCGTTGGCTTCATAAGACGTGTCATCTGTCGCATTCTCAACACGGCCGTAGACCTGGAGATACTTGGTCACATCGTAAAAAGCGGCCATATCAAGGCGCATGTATTCGTCGAGACGCACGGAAAGAGTCCTTCCAACGTCTTCGCGGCGGCCGACCCATACCAGGTCGCCAGTAAAGTGGAAACGCTTGTAATCGTAGGCCAGGCCGAACTTACCCTGGTGCCGAGGGATACGGTGCAGCCGTTTGTCTGTGTCGAGATCAACGGCGTGCATATAAGTATAAGTCGTAACGAACTCGAGGCCGTCGATAAGGCGTATGCGGTTCTCGAACTCCAGGCCCTGGCTGCGCGCGCTGCCCACGTTGACCGCCGCCGTTGTGGTGTTGACCAGAAGGTCGCGGGTGCGGGTGTTGAAATACATGACAGAAAAACTGCCGCGCTGGCCCCAGTAAAACTGTTCGAAGCCGCCGTCCCAGGTCCAGCTCTTTTCGGGTTTAAGGTTCGGGTCGCCGAAGTTGGGGAAGAAAAGCTGGTTGAATGTCGGCGCGCGGAAGCCCTTGCCGAAGCTGCCTTTCAGCTTGGTCTGGGTTTTGGCGATCCACAGGCCGGTGGAAACCAGCGGAGAAGCCTGAAAACCGTAAAGCTCCTGCTGGTCGAAGCGCGTGCCGGCCGCGAGGGTCCATACTTTCCACAGCGTCAGCTCGTTCTGGACGAACCAGCCGTGATTGCGCGCGACGCTGTGGTTATTGGTGCTGAGAAAATTGGAATTTTCGAATTCATAACCCATGGTCAGGACGTCATAGTCCTCGATGTAGAAATCGGACTGGTATTCGAAGGTGTGGCGGTTGGAATTAATGTGGAGGAAGGTTTCGGGGTCCGCGCCCGTGAACACGTCCGGGTTACGCGGATCATGTGTGAACGAATTGTCATGGAACAGCGAATACTGCACATACTGGTCCCACCATTCGGCCGTGTTATGCGTGAAGCGGGTGTTCAGGACCTGCTGGTTGGCGCGCGTGTTGCGGTTGGGGTCGGTTCTGAAGACATTGCTGACGACGCCGTCGTCAATACCTACAATCGAATTGAGATGATGGAACGCCACGTCGAGCTCTGAGTTTTCAGTCAGTTCAGCCTTGCCTCGAAAGCGTGCTGTGGTATTTTCGTAGTCGTCATTCTCGGAAAGGCCGTCCGTATCCAGACGGCTGCCCGCCCCGGAAAAAGAGAGCTTT
>CAZMMY010000025.1:9459-11058 GCA_964567495.1 uncultured bacterium | reverse complement strand
ATCCCGCTAACTGATATAGATTCTTGCGCATGTCCCAGGATCTTAAAACCCCTTCTCATTCAGGCCATGCCCCTGCCGGCGGCCCGCCCGCGGCGGAGCCCGTCGACCTCAGGGAACATGGCGCGCTCAAGGCGGGCGCGCCCCAATCGCTGGATAAAAGGCTTTTTTTCCAGCTCCAGGTTTTTACGGGCTGTGCGGACCCTGCCGGAGCTGCGAAGGCGCTTGAAACCTCGGGCCTCGAATCCGTGCTTTATCTCGATGTCAACGACCCGCGTGGTATCGGCGTGCTTTTCATGAATGAAGACCCGTCTGTTTTGACAGGTCCGGCCCGCAAGGTCCTGAACACCAGGCCGTTTACCGAATTTACCCCGCGTCCAGAAATGACCATGACCGGAAGAACTTACGCCGCCGGGCGAGAAGCAGACCTCGAGGACTGGCTGCTTTACAAGCCCCGCCGCAATGCTCTCAACGCGCAGTTGAAGTGGGCCGTCTGGTATCCGCTGCGCCGCAAACCCGAATTCGAATTGCTCACGAAAGACGAGCAGACAAAAATTCTCTACGAGCACGCCAAGATCGGAATGGCCTATGGAATGTCCGGCTATGCTCATGACATACGGCTGGCCTGCCACGGCCTGGACAAAAACGACAACGAGTTTGTGCTCGGCGTTGTGGCCCCAGAACTTTTCCCGATTTCCCGGCTCGTTCAGGACATGAGAAAGACCCAGCAGACCGGCCGCTACATGCAGTCCATGGGCCCGTTCTTTGTGGGGCAGGTCCTGTACCAGAGCCCTCAAAAGCATACCGCTCCCAAAATTGCCTAAATTTTTCGCCGCTGTTTTTTTTCTTTTGATCGCGGTCCCCGCTTTTGCGGAAGTCGAGACCGTCCGGCCGCTTTTTCAGCGTGCCCACGCACTTGTCTCAAAGCAGACGCTGGAAGGCATTAAAACCATCACGGGTCTTTCCGCTTTGCCTGAAGAAGGCCGCTTTCTGGCGTTAAGCGAGAATCCCGCCGCGCTCCATGAATTCAGCCTGACTGACGGCAAAGCCGAGAAGCTGCGCGCCATCAGACTGGAGGGATTCAAAAAGCTGAGCGCGGCCGCCTATATTTCGCCGGAAGGGCCGGGTTACAACGTGGCTTTGACAGAAGAGGCGCGCGGTTCTATGGCGGTCTGCAAGATCGAGCCCGGCTCTGGGGAAATTTCCCGCGGCGGCTGCAAGGTTTTTCCCGTCGCCCGCCTGCACATGTTTCAGAAAAAACTGGGGCTTACCGCTCTTGCGGTGGATACGCGCGGCGGAAAAGCCGACTTTTACCTGGGCAAGGAAGGAATGCCCAAGCGTTTTTATCACGCGTCATGGGCAGGGGAGTGGCGGCCGGAAGAAGTCTGGGACGCCGAGGGCATGATGCCCGTAAGCAGTTTTATTTCGGACGCGTCATTTTACAAGGGCAGCCTTTATGTGCTGGACGGGCGGGCCGGGAACATTTACCAGATGGACCCGCTGAGCGGGCAGACGGTTTCAGTTTTTTCAATCCGGAGCGACGCCAGGAACTCCCCGAGCCCCTCGCCCAAACCGCGCAGCCAATCTAAGAACTGATCCACT
>CAZMMY010000025.1:0-9449 GCA_964567495.1 uncultured bacterium | reverse complement strand
GGAGCGACGCCAGGAAATCCTCGGGCGGCCTTTGCCTTGTTTCCAGGAACGGAGCGGCCGAAATGCTCGAGGCTTCCGGCGGATCTATTTTGACCTATTCTTTCCCCCAGACGGGTTGACCATGGATTTCAACAGTATTTTTGACGCATTCGAAGAAAAGAAAAACCAGCTCAAGGTTATCAGCATCGCTACGGCCACCAAAAATGCCAAGCCTAATGCGGCGTCTAAAATGCTGATCGACATCAAGGCGCCCAACACGGTTTATTTCCTGGATTATAAATTCACTCAAAGCTACAACAATATCCTGACAAACCCGCAGGTCTCGGTTTCGTTCATGGATGACGTGAATTTTACAGGCTACCGCCTGACCGGCCCCGCCTGTGTCCTGGAATCGGGGCCGGAGTTCGATGAGGCCTCCCGCAGCTGGGACAAACGGCTGATCGCGTATGAAACCGATCGCATGATCGAACGCATCCGCGGCCGGCACTCCACGCGCGAAGCGGAACGGCACCTGCCCAAGGACTTCGTGATCGTCAAACTTGAGGCCAACGAAGGTTCAGCTATCAAGCCCGACCGCATTTTCCGCGCTGAGCACGACTAAAGAGGAAGCATGAATTACTGGCTGATGAAATCCGAGCCCGAAGTCTATTCTATCGATCACTTGGCCCGCGATAAAAAAACCTACTGGGACGGCGTGCGCAATTACCAGGCGCGCAATTTCATGCGCGATGCCATGAAGCCGGGCGACCGGGTCTTCTTTTACCATTCCAATGCTGAGCCCTCCGGGATCGCGGGCGTGGCAGAGGTCGCGGGCAAGGGTTATCCCGACCCCAGCCAGTTTGACGCTAAAGACGGTCATTATGATCCGGACTCAAAAAAAGAAAGTCCCTCGTGGTTCTGCGTGGACCTGAAATTCGTCAAAAAGTTCCCGCGTGTCATTCCTCTCGAAGAGCTGAAAAAAGTCAAAGGCCTGGAAAAAATGCTGCTTTTAAAACGCGGGCAGCGTCTTTCCGTGCAGCCCGTGACGGCAAAAGAGTGGGAAATCATCAGTGGTATTTGAAGGGCACTCGCTCAATTTTCCCCAGAAAGTTTTTTTCAAGGTCATCGCTGAAGATATTCATGGCCTTGATTTTGTGATCGAGACCGTGCTTATCGAACTTGGCGTTCAGGCGCCTCCGGTAAAAGGCAACAAGTCGGCAGCCGGAAAATACGTGACTTACAATGTGGAAATCCTGGCCGTATCACTGGAGCACATGAACAAGATTGACGCTGGCCTGCGAAATATCACCGGCGTCAAGATGGTCCTTTAATGCTTGATCCGCAGAAGCTGGCCGCGGGCTGGAAGGACAGAGGGTTTTCCTGCGGCCTCTGGATCGACCCGCCCGGCCAGGTCTGGGAGAACTACGTCCACGATGCCGACGAGCTGGCCTGCATTGCCCAGGGAAAAGTTGAATTTGAAATCGGCGGCAAAATCAGGCATCCTAGTGTTGGAGAGGAAATCTTTATACCCGCCCGCGTGACCCACTCCGTGCGAAACATCGGGAGCACGGAAGCCCGTTGGTATTACGGCTACAAATCTTAGAATCAATCCAGAAGGGAACCTCAGATTTCATGAACCACGATAATTCCCGCAGGGACCGCGGCTTTAATCCGCGCGGCGGCTTCAGCCATCACAATCAGAACAGGGGCCAGCGTTCGCAGCAGAATTTCAGCAGTCCCGGGCGCCGCTTCGACGACCGGGGCCCTTCGCGCCAGACAACGGAAGCCGAGAAAAGATTTTTGAGCAGGACCGCGACAGACCCGTCGCCCAGGATACGCCTCGAGGACGGCCTGGCTGAACCGACCATGCGCGCTTTCGACCTGCTCTGTCCGATCGGCAAGGGACAGCGTGGTCTGATCGTTGCGCCGCCGACCTGCGGCAAGACCACGCTGCTGCGCCATCTTGCCGCGGCCATTTCCAAGGCCAACCCTGAAATCAAGCTCTACTGCCTTCTGATCGATGAGCGGCCCGAAGAAGTCACGGACTTCAAGCGCAACTCCAAGGCCGAAGTGCACTGGTCGTCGATCGACCTTCCCTATGAGAACCACGTGCGCGTGGCCGACGAACTTATGAAAAAGGCTTACGAAGAAGCGGATTCGGGCAAGGATGTCATGATCCTGCTGGATTCGCTGACCCGACTTGCGCGTGTGCATAACAGCGAGACCCGCGGTCAGGGCCGCACCCTTTCCGGCGGCGTTGATGCGCGCGGCCTGGAAGTGCCGCGCCGCATTTTCGGCTCGGCCCGCAAGATCGAAGGCGGGGGATCGCTCGGTATTCTCGCGACCATCCTGGTCGATACCGGTTCGCGCATGGATGAAGTCATCTTTCAGGAATTCAAAGGCACGGGAAATATGGAAATCGTGCTTTCGCGCGATATCTCCGGCCGCAGGATTTTCCCTGCCGTCGACATCGGCATGACCGGGACTCGTAAGGAAGAACTCCTGTTTGAGCCCGAGGAATATCAGGGCGTGCGTAAGCTGCGCTCCATGCTCGGCGGCGTTCGCGACAAGGTCCAGGCCGCGGACGCGCTGGTAAAGCTGCTTCAGAAATACCCGACCAACCGCGAGCTTCTTTCCGCTATCAGCAAGTAGTTCTTTCAGACTCTCCCGCAAAGAGTTATAATAGGGGCTCAAATCTAAGGAGAAGAAGACAATGATTCAGGTTTATTACGCGCCTCCCTCAATTTACGGAAGAAAAGTTCTTGCTGTCCTCGAAGAAAAAGGGCTCGACTATGAAATCAAGCCCATGAGTTTTGCCGCAGAGGACCACAAGAAAGACGATTACCTCAAGGTTAACCCCAACGGCGAAGTGCCCGCCCTGGTCGACGACGGCATGGTCATCTACGAATCCACGGCCATCTGCGAATACCTGAACGACGAGTATGTCGAGCCTGCCCTTATGCCGGAGGATTCCTACGGCCGCGCCAAGGTCCGCATGATCGAAGATTACTGCGACCTGCACTTTTATCGCGCGCTGGTGAAATGCCTGATCAAGAACAAGATCCAGGGCCAGCCGCTCGAAGCCGCAGACAAGGATGCGGTCTCCACATCGCTGAAGCGCATTGAAACCTATCTCGGCAGCCAGGAATTCGTGGCGGGCAAGTTTTCGCTTGCGGACCTTGCGGTCCTGACCGGTTTCACCACGCTGGAAGCGCTCGGCCTGGGTGAGCTGATGACCTCGGCTTCCCTCAAGAAATACTACGAACGTCTCAAAAAGCACCCGGGTTTTAAAGGCGCGGCCATGTTCAAGATTGAGCAGCCCGCCGGCAAAGCCTAGGTTTCAAGGAGGCGGCTACGGAGAAGATCTTTTTTCTCCTGGGTTCCTTTTACGGATTTTCGGGCGTGGCGCTGGGCGCTTTCGGCGCTCACGCCCTGAAATCCCGCCTTACTCCCGAACTTCTCGCCATTTTTGAAACAGGTTCCCGCTATCATTTAATTCACGCCCTCGCTCTTTTCGCCGCGGCTTGGGCCGTTACCCGTTTTGACCCCGCATTTTCCCGTCTCGCCGGATGGTCATTTGCCGCCGGTGTTTTTGTTTTTTCCGGAAGCCTTTATATTCTGGCCCTCAGCGGCGTGCGGGCCTGGGGAGCTGTCACGCCGCTCGGCGGGCTGATGCTGCTGGCCGGCTGGCTCTTTCTTATTGCGGCGGCGGTAAAATCCGCATGAAAAAAATATCCTACAAGTGGAAGCTGGCAGGCCAGACCTACGAGGCATGCCGTGATTTCAGGGATGAGGCCGAGCTGAAGCAGCACGTTGAGCGGCTGGGAGGCGAGCTCGTTGAAATTATTTCCGCGGAGAATCTTCCCGACTCGTTTTCGCAGGGCGGCCCGGTAGAAATCAACGACCCGGTAAAGCCGTCAAAACCTGCGCCCAATCTTATGACATCGCTGGACCATCATCTGGAAGGCCGGGGCCAGCACCCTGAAGAGATCCGCCACAATTTTCAGGGCTGGTTTTTTCTGCTGCTCGGTATTTTCCTGGGGATCGTTCTTTCGTTCACCGTGATGTTCCTGATTTTTTCAAACCAGCGGGGAGAGGACTGGGGGAGAATCCGGTACGTCGGCATGGGGCTGGCGGTTTGCGCCACTTTGATCGGCGCCGGCCTGGGCTTTCTTTCTTCGCCGAAGCTTCACGGAGGGATTTTATTTTCCGCCGCGTGCGCCCTGGTTGGGCTGTCTCTTTTTTCTTTTATTCAGGGCGCGGTATGGGCGGGACTTGTGTTTGTGGCCGCGGCGTTCGGTTTTTTCGTTTTTATCAAGAGGAACTGAAGCGCGCCTGAAATAGCGGGCAGGCTAAATCTCGAGAATTTTGGGGCTTTTGACCAGGTTGATGCAGCCTGTCTTGGTCACAACCACGTCGTCTTCGATGCGGATCCCTCCAGCATCTTCATAATACAGGCCCGGTTCGACAGTCACGATCTGGCCTGCCTTCAAAATGTCTTTTACGCCGCCGATGCGCGGAGCTTCATGAATATCCAGCCCCAGGCCATGGCCCGTGCCGTGAAAGAAACCCTGCACGCGGCCGTTGATCAAGCCGGTCTTGAACCCGAGATCTTCGAAACGCTTCTGAATCGCCCGGTGGATTTCTCCGCCGTCCGCGCCTTCCTTGATAGATTTGAACGCGATCTCCTGGCCTTCGAGCACCGCATTGAACATTCTCTTCAGCTTGGGCGAAGCTTTGCCGCGGACCACAGTGCGGGAAATGTCCGCGAAATAACGGGTGCTCGAATCGCGCGGGAAAATGTCCATGATGATCGATTGGTTCGCATACAGCGGGCCCGAGCCCTGGTTGTGCGGGTCCACGCAGTCGATGCCGCAGGCGACGATAGAGTGCGACGCGATGCAGTCGTTCTGCATCAGCCGCACGTTGATGATTTTTTTGACGGCCTCGGAGGTCAAGACCTCGCCGTGAAGGTAGAGCTTCCCTTTTTTGATCACGGATTTGCGCATGGCGTCGATGGCCGCCTTGATGGCGTCTTCGGTAAAGCGGATGGCTTTCGTGACCGCGGCGATTTCTTCTTTGGTCTTCACGGTGCGTTCTTCGAAGAAAGGCTCATGCTTGAATTCCAGCTTGAAGCCGCGCTGCCGCAGGGGATCGGCAAATTCGATGGGGAAATTTCCCGGGACTGTGAAGCTTTCCGCCCCGTGTTCTTTGGCGAAGCTTTCGATCAGATCGACGTAGCCGGGCCGGCGGTCATGTTTTTTGCGAAATTCCGCAGCTAGTTTAGAAGTCGAATGGACTTTATCTACCTTCGCCTGCATTTTCGCGCGGTCGACTTCGAGGTCGTTCATAAGCAGATGCTTTTTGCCCTTGATGCGCATGAAAACAAATGCGTCCGGTGCCATGAAGCGCGTTGCGTAGTAGAGGTTGGCGTCCGCTTCGCTTGCGGCCACTATCAGGATGTCGGGGGAAGCCTGTATTTTTTTATTGGTCATTGTGTCTTTCCAGCCTTTCGATATAATAACGGCTGCTTTCATTTTAAGTTAATTTCCGCGCAGATAAAGGAGTATTTCATGGCCGAGTTCGTGAAGGTCGCCAAAAAAAACGACGTTCCCGAAGACACCGGCCTGCTGGTCGAAGTCAACGGCAAGCAGATCGCTCTTTTTAAGCACGAAGGGAAAGTTCACGCCATTTATTCCGCCTGCCCCCACCAGGGCGGGCCGCTCGAGGAGGGCGGCATCACGGACGGCAAAGTCATGTGCCCCTGGCACGGCTGGGAATTCGACGTCAAAACCGGCGTATGCTCTTTTAACGACCGGATCAAGCAGCCCACATTTAAAGTCAAAGAAGAAGGAGAAGATATTTACGTTGAAGCCTGAGTGGCCGCGCCGAGTTGCCTGTTTGACCGCCGAAACCACCGAGCTCGCGTATTATCTTATTAACCCCGACAGGATCGTCGGAGTTTCCGGCTTCGCCTCGCGCCCTCCTGAAGCGCGCGAAAAAAACAAAGTTTCCACCTTTACCACGCTTCGTCTCGAAAACCTTCGCGCTGCGAATCCCGATTTAATCCTGGGTTTCTCCGACCTCCAGAAAGACATGGCCCGCGAGCTGGTGGGGGAGGGCTACAACGTTTTCATCTCCAACCAGCGAAGCCTGAAGGAAATCGAGGAATTTTTCTATGCCGCGGGCCGCCTGCTGGGCGCGGAGAAAAAAGCCGCGGAAATTGCGGGCGCATTTTTCGAAGAGCTCGCGATCCGCGAGCGCGAGACCCGCGCCGCGCTGGATGGCTGGGAGCCCAAGGTTTATTTCGAGGAATGGGACGAGCCCTTGATCACCGGCATTTCCTGGGTCAGCGAATTGATTTCCAAAATGGGCGGCCGCGACATTTTCGCGGGGAAAAGCGCGGGACGTTTGGCGCGCGACCGCTACGTCAGCGCTGAAGAGATCATCGAAAAAGACCCGGATATTATTATCGCTTCCTGGTGCGGGAAAAAAGTGCATTTCGATAAGATGCTGGTCCGCCCGGGGTGGGAAAAGATTTCGGCGGTCAAAAACGGCCGCATGTTCGAGATTAAATCTGCCGATATTCTGGCGCCGGGTCCGTCTTTGATCCGCGGCGCACGCCGGATATCAGAAATTTTCATGTCTGCCGCCGGAGCCCATAAAACGGGGCAATTCGCCCTGAATAATGGTTGACGGTAGAGACGAAAAACGCTACACTTCCCGCCTATGTCTCTCCAGGAAAAGGTCATGAAGAAGCCCTCTATAGAAGAACTCAAGAATATCGCGAAGCAGGTCCGCCGGGACGTCGTTGACGTCACCTACAAGGCGGGTTCCGGCCATCCGGGCGGCTCCATGTCATGCGTCGAGATCCTGGTCTCCCTTTATTTCAGCGCCATGAAGCACGATCCGAAAAACCCGAACTGGCCCGACCGTGACCGTGTGATTCTCAGCAAGGGCCACGCCACTCCCGTTTACTATTCCGTCATGGCTGAATCCGGTTATTTTGACCGCAGCCTTCTTCCGACTTTTCGAGTGTTGGGCAGCCCGCTGCAGGGGCACCCGGACCGCCGCCGCATGCCCGGCATCGAAGCTTCGACCGGTTCGCTTGGCCAGGGCCTTTCGATCGGTATCGGCCACGCGCTCGCCGGCCGCTGGGATAAAAAGGATTACACGACTTACGTCGTCATGAGTGACGGCGAGATGAATGAAGGTCAGACTTGGGAAGCTGTGGCCATGGCTGCGCACCAAAAGCTGAACAGGCTCGTCATGATCCTCGATTACAATAAATATCAGCTCGACGATTGCTGCAAATCCATATGCGACATGGAGCCTATGGTTGATAAATGGAAGTCGTTCAACTGGCACACCGAAGAAATCGACGGCCATGATTTCACCCAGGTTCTGAAGGCGCTCGATAACGCGTCCAAGGTCAAGGACAAGCCGGTCGCCATCATTTGCCACACGATTAAAGGGAAAGGCGTTTCGTTCATGGAGAACAACAATGCTTTCCACGGCGTGGCCCCGACCAAGGACGAAATTGAACGTGCGCTGAAGGAGCTTGCCTAATAATGGAAAAGAAACTTGGCGCCGCGACTCGTGACGTTTACGGCAAGACTCTGGTTGCGGTCGGCAAAAAGAACCCGAACGTCGTGGTTCTGGATGCGGACCTTTCCAAGTCCACCAAGTCCTACGAGTTCTCCCAGACCTTTCCCGATCGCTTCATTAATGTCGGTATTATGGAAGCCAACATGGCGGGCGTGGCCTCCGGCCTTGCTTCTTGCGGCAAGATCCCCTTCATCTCGAGCTTTGCGACCTTCCTGATCGGTATGAGCTTCGACCAGCTTCGCGTGTCGGTCGCGTTTCCTGAACTTAACGTGTAAGTCGTGGGGTCCCACGGCGGTATTTCGGTGGGGGAGGACGGTGCGTCCCAGATGTCCATCGAGGACTTCGCTCTGACTACGGCGCTTCCGAATTTCACGGTTCTAAACCCTTCCGACGAGTTCTGCGCCAAGGCTTTGGTTGAGCAGATGGCTGAGCATGTTGGGCCTGTTTTCCTGCGCACCGGCAGGCCCAAGGCCCCGATCGTCCATAATGATAAAACCCAGTTCAAGATCGGTAAGGGTGTGAAGCTTCGGGACGGAAAAGACGTTACGATCGTTGCGACCGGCCTTCTTGTATATGAAGCGCTCGCGGCGGCTGAAGAACTTGCCAAAGAAGGCATCCAGGCCGGCGTGATCGATATTCACACCATCAAGCCGCTCGACGAAGAACTGCTTGCGGCCGAGGCTAAAAAGACCGGCCGCGTGGTCGTGTGCGAAGAGCACCAGATCTGGGGCGGGCTCGGCAGCGCTGTGGCGCGTGTTCTTGGAACGCTTGCGCCGTGCAAAATGGAGTTCGTCGCGATCCAGGATACCTTCGCGGAATCCGGCGCTCCGGACGCTCTTCTGGAGAAATACGGTCTTACCAGCCCCGCTGTTGTGAAGGCGGTAAAAAAAGTTTATAAAAGCATTTAGCTCACCTCGAAATTCCCTCGTTTTCTACCCTCGGATACGCAATTTATAACAGGCCCAAGCACGACATGCGGCTGGTTATGAACATTAAAAAGACTTAAGTGAAAGTTATATAATCACGATAACGTAATTTGTTACAAAAAAATCCGCTTTTAGTTTGACTCCCCAAATACCCTGTGTTAATCTTGCTCCGTTTTTCGCACGTTTCTTTACTTCCCGTTAAAATAATAAAAATTATTTAAATTTTGTTCGTGATTTTTATCTCCAGTTCCATTAACAACAGAAACAAGTTTTAAGGAAAGAGATTGAGATGAAAAAAATCCAGATTCTGAGCTTGCTTGCAGCTTTCACTTTGCTCGTGCCGTACGCTTACGGTATCGACAATGTTCCGTCCAGCGAGACCGCCGGCGCGGAACAGGAACGCTTTCAGGAAGATGCTGAGCGCGAAAAGGCGCTTCAGAACATTCAGAAGAAAGTGGAAACCCAGGATGAAGCTCCGGCTGAAGTCGAGGAAGTTGAATCTGCGGCCGACCAGGGCGTGACCTTTGCGCTCCGCAGCGTTGAATTTTCCGGCAACGAGAAAATCTCTTCCGAGAAACTCAAGACCCAGGTGCAGGATTCGATCGGCAAAACGATCGGCATGCGCGACCTGCAGAAGCTGGCCTCCAAGGTCAAGAATTACTACCGCGCCAAGGGTTATGTGGCCGCTTATGTTTACCTGCCTCCGCAGGACGTGACCGGCGGCAACAGCTACCTGCTCGGCTCGCTCATCGCCGCGTGCGTCCACGTGGCCGCCTCGAGCGTGCAGCTCGCCTTCGTCTCAGCCCGGTCGGCGTCGCAGCGCTCAGACGCGTAGGTTCGACGCGTCCATGCACACCATCACCGCCGCAACCGAGAGCGTTCTGACGTCGGTCGACGCCAAGTCGTTCCTGATGATGATGCTCGCTGCGGTGCTCG
>CAZMMY010000024.1:2996-11212 GCA_964567495.1 uncultured bacterium | reverse complement strand
CAATTACGGAATCAAGCTCGTGCTTCTCGAAGGCAGCGCGTTCAAATTTGATTCCAGCTATCTCCGACTTTTCCCCGACCAGATGGAAGTGACCCGCGACATCGCCGACAAGCTGACCCAGCAGGCTTTTGTGAAGGGTGCTGAACTATTCCTTCTCAACAATCCCGACGTGCAGGCGTACGGCATCGAAAAGATCGACACCTATCGCGCGGGCGGCGAGGCTTTCAAAGCGGTCCTGACCCAGCAGCAGAAAACTGAAGGTTTCCTGACCGACATGAACATGCAGATCGACCGCCTTACGGCCCCTTACCTTAATAAGGACCTCCGCTCGTTCCTGGCCCGCCACAAGGATTTCGAAGACAAGAAGATCCAGCTTATGGATTGGCTTACCTATTTAAGGAGCCAGACGGAGAAATACCTTAATTACGACCTCGCCGATGCGGCCTATCAGATCGAATGGCCCATGCTGGTCCGCCTGTTTACCCTTACCGAATTCGAGAAGAAGATGGACATGGCGGCCTATGCCCAGGAAAAACCGGAATTCCTGAAAGCCGTCAAGAAGCTCCCTGCCGCTATCGCGGAGCCCATCGAAAAACTCCTGAACGCCCCTGTTTCGCGCCACCAGCTGGCCGACCCTGAAACCGGCATCCTTTTCGAGAACATGGTCGCTTCGCTTCCGGCCGATTTTGATTACTCCCGGTTCCCGAACGTCAAGCTGTTCATCGGCCATCTTATCCTTCAGAGCGAAATCAACAGCGAAGTCCTGATGGCTGAAATCGACCGCCTTGTCAGCGTCATTTCGCAGCGCCTCGCGCAGTCCGCTGAAGAAAAGAAGCTGCTGACCCTTTTGAACGATTACCGCCTTCTCGAAAAACTTTTCTCGCTCGTCCTGACCCCGAAAGACTATGAAAAGCTCCTGTCCCGCGGTGAAGAAGCCCGCCCGGACCGCGTGGCCGAACGCTTCCTTGAAATGAACGGTCCCAGGCGCGTCCGCGACGTCAAGTTTGAGCACCTGGACGAAATCAACGAGCTGCGCGACAAGGCCCTCGAGTTCTACCGCCTCGTCAAGAAACGCGATGAAGAGATGACCGTCAACATTGAAGACCGCGTTAAGGAAACCGGCGCCGACAAGGCTGTCGTGATCACCGGCGGTTTCCATGCCCAGCCTTTTGAAGATTTCTTCGCGGGCCAGGGCTATGCGTACGCGCTGATTTCTCCCAAGATCACGTCGATCGAAGGGGACGGGGGACGCAAGGCGTATATCGATTCCATCCTGCAGGACATGAACTACAACAAGCAGACTCACGAAGCCGCTTATGGTTTTGCTCATGACGCGGCTGACACTGCGGCGGGCGGTATCAACCCTTACTTCGTGGCCCCCTACGTTGTTTCCGATGCGGACGCGGCTTTCAGCGCCGCCGGACAGACCCTTAACCTCGAACAGCTCGGCGGGCGTCTCAGCGAGACCAAGTGGGTGGCTGAACAGCTCGGCGGTGTAAAGCTCAGCTATGGCGCCAATAATACCGTGAACCTCGTCTACGGCAACGGCGGCGCAGCAACCCTTGCCACCGGCCGCAAGGTCGTGACAGTTGAACGCGCGCGCGCGATCCTTCCGACCGTTGTCAGCTCCCGTTCGCAGCAGGCTCCAGTTACCAGCTTTAATCTCACCGAGGCCCAGATTGACGCCGATCTTACAGGGGCTCTTGCGGGCGCGCGCTCCGAAATTCGTATTTTAAAAGCCGCTTTGTTGTCAGCTGCGATGCTTGCGGGCCTTGGCGCTGCCGTTCAGGAAGCTCCTGCCCAGGACAAGAAACCGGGTATCGAAAAAATCGCTGAAGCCACTCCCGAACAGCTGGCCAAGTTGGTCAAGACCGGGAACGCCAATGAACGTCTTGAAGCGGCCAAAGCTATCAGTGTTTCCATTGAGAAGAACAAGAAGGACGCCAAGATCGTGGCCTTGCTCGTTAATGGCCTGATCGACGGTTCCCTCGTCATCAACACCAACATTGAGAAGTATGCCGCTGACACTGCCGCGACCAACAATGAAGTTACTTTGCGAGCCCTGACCAAAAGCATGGATGATGAGAATTTGGTCTCAAGTGCCATCACTGAAGCCCTTGCTTTAGGCGGAGATACCGCCGTTGATGCCCTGATCAAGGAAGTTGGAAAGGCTGATGTGCCGGCCCGTTTGCTCGGCTCTGCTTCAAGTGCTCTGGCTAAGATGAAAGCCGGCAAAGCGGTGCCTACGCTCGCCAAAGCACTGACCACGCAGTACGACAACCTGGCTACCCGCAAGGAGCCCTGGAAGCTGTCCCTTTATTTCTACACCATCGCGAGTGTTTCTCAGGCCATTCAGGACATCGGTGTCCCAGACGAAAAAGGCATCCGTGCGCTGCTTTATGTCCGCGAAAAGGAACGCAATAAGGTCGGCAATCCACTGCTTTCCGACAATGCGCGCAACGGCCTCGAAAGGCTTCGCGACAAGATTACCGACAAAACCCTCAGGGGAGAAGTCGATGCTGATCTGAAACGTTCCGAAATACGTAATCCTCAGGGCACGATTGACGGCTCGCAGGGCCAGACTTTTAATTTTGGTGCGATGGGCGGCATCGTCGAATTTGCCATGCAGAACGACTCTTCTTACAACTGGAGGCTGGTTGTTTCCGGCGCTTCCCGGCAGGCACCGCGTGAAGTAACGGTCACTTACAGCGATCCTGACGGAGTGTTTGCCAATCCGGTTTTTACTCTTGCTGCCAACGTCGAGACGAGCGTGGGTGGTTTGAAAATTACCTGGGATGGCGCGGAAAGCGTCACGGCCTTCGGCTCTGTTGGATTAAGGCCGATCACCTACCGTCGCTCTGAAATGCGCGCTGTTCCGTCGCTTGATGTCATCCAGCCGCAGCTGCAGAGCTATCTTGACGAAGCCGACGACGCAATGGCCGAAGTCTTCCTCGACAGCATGGTCCGTGAGTTCGCTCTTTACGGTCTGAGCGCCGACGATGCCAACATCGTCCGCGCCATGCGCACGGTTAACAAGATCAACGCCCGCGTCACGCAGCCTGGCGGCGATCCGAAACTGAAGTTCAATGCGCTTCTCGACGTGCAGCGCCCTGAAATGGTCGGCGACTATACCGACTATCTCGGCATGTACAAGGACGATCATTTTCCCGGCATTGACCTGAATAACGTCGTCAGCATTGCCGGCGAAAAGAGAGCAAAGGGCGTCAAGCTTAGCGGTAACGCGCTCAGCTTCCTCAGCCTTATTCAGAAAGGTCTCGAGCTTTACGCCCCCATGAGCGAGGAAGACATCGCCGCGGGCAAGAAAGAAATCATCATCGTCAGCGGCGACGGCGGCACGGGCACGCGCGCGCTGGGTTACACCATTTCAAGCGGCGGCGTTAAAGGCCCCATCATGGTACTCGGCCGTAACCTTTCCCCGAACGCCATCGACCAGGTCAAGCTCCTTGCTGAAACGCTGCCCCCGGGCCAGTGGTTTATTCCTGCGCCTTCGGACAACCTTCTGTTCGCGGTTCCGCCCAGATACGCTCCGGGCCGCGGTCTTTACCTTTACACCAACCCGTTCCGCGTTTTTACCGACATCCTGCCGGATGGCAGCCCCGACCCGAATCTCGTGACGAATGCCGCAGGCATGGCCTATGCCATGGACATGGGCAACGTCATGGTCGACCCCGAGATGAAAGTGGACGAGTTCAAGGAAAAACCGAAGCCTTTTCTTCCGCTTTTCGACCTGATGATCGGCTATGCCGCCCAGAAATGGTATGAAAGAATCGGCGGCAAGGTCGACGTCGTGACCGCGAAAACCGCGCTCTTCGCGCAGTTCGCTGATGCCGGGTGAGCTCCGCGCGAAACAGCGCAACTACATGCAGGAGCTGATCCTGATCCCGTTCCTTCTCGCCGGCCCCAAGGGCGAAGAAGTCTGGAAGGAAATTTACAAGAACCGTGACAAGGGCGAAATCACCGGCAAAGCGTTTGACCCCAAAGTCACCGAAGAAGAGTGGATGCAGATCCGCGTCGCCGCCCAGAAGGCTGTCAAGAAGAGCCCCGGCCTCAAGAAGTTCCTGGACGGCTTCCTCGATTTCTCCCGCTTCACGAACCTGAACACCTTCTACTTCGCCATGAACCGAGGCGTTGCCGAAGCGTTTTTTGATCCGGACCAGGGTTATAACCGCCCGCGTACGCCGCAGGCTGGAAAAGACGACCCCGGAACGTTCTTTGAAATGACCGGTTCGACCGTTTATGGACCCGACAACGCTGTCGTGAAGCAGGGCACCGGCGGCCAGCTCGACTGGTCGAAGCATATCCTGACTCCCATGACTAAGACCCGGGAAGAATGGATCGCCATGTGGGAAAAAGCTGCCGCTCCGGTCATCGAAGACTGGATCGCCATGTGGGAAATCGCCCAGTACATCAAGAAACAGGCTGCTCCCGGCATTTCCGGCGGCGCGCTTTCCGCGGCCCAGTTCGGCCGTTTCTGGTACGACACGGGTAAGGTTGTGGACATCGATGCGTTTGTGCGCCGTGCCGTCCAGACTGAAAATCCGTGGGACCGTCTTTTTACCCGCGCCACCATGCGCGTTCCGCTTTGGGAAAGCGAGATCAACTTCCGCCGCGAAGGCGAAGGGAAGGTCGTTATCCAGGATCCCAAGACCACGCTCATCATTAACTCTCGCATCAACGTCCCCGAGGGCGTCACCGTCCGCATCGACCCGGGCGTCGTCATTGACCACTCTGAGATCGATATCGTGGTGCCCACCGGTGTGAAAGAAGTTGTGATCGCGCGCGGCACGGCCATCGTGCTTTCCTCGATCAAGGGAACTTTTATCGGCTCAACCCCGAAGAATTCTTTTTATCACTTCTTTTTTGAAGGCACGGTTGACCTCAACCGCGGCAGGCCGAACAATTTCGCCTACACTGTTGAAGTCAACGACAAGGGCGCGGCGAAGCTGCCTGCCGACAAGGGCAGGACCATCATTATCCGCCACAAGTCTGACGGCGATCCCAAATCGACGGCTGCTGTTGCCGTTGAAATGATTGATGGTACGCCTGTGCCGAACATTTCATTTGCTAACGACCTTCTGCCTGAAGGCGCCAAGGCCGATGGCCGTATTTTTGATTTCGGCCCGCAGTTCCAGAAGAGAGTCGAGCTTATCCAGCGCCTCCGCCGCTCGGAAGTGCGCGCGGCTTCGCTTGCGGCCATCCAGCCGAAGCTCCAGTCTTATCTCGACGCGTCTGACGCGAACGCCGAAGCGATCCTGCAGGAAATGCTTGCAGCGCCCGGCACTTACGGCCTGACAGTCGACGACGCGGCAATCGTCCGCGCCATGCGCACAGCCAACCGCATCAACTCTGAAGTCACTGCTCCGGGCGGCAGCGCGAATTTGAAGTTCAACGCGCTTCTCGATGTTCAGCGCCCCGAAATGGTGGATCCTTACACCCGGTATCTCGGCGAGTTCAAAGATGACCATTTCCCCGGCATCGATCTGAATAACGTCGTCAGCATCGCCGGCGAAAAAAGCGCGGCCGGCGTCAAGCTTAGCGGTAACGCGCTCAGCTTTCTGAGCCTGATCCAGAAGGGCCTTGAGCGTTACCCCCGCATGAGCAATGAAGATATCGCTGCGGGCAAAAGAGAAATCATCATCGTCAGCGGTGACGGCGGCACGGGCACGCGCGCGCTTGGCTACACGATTTCGAGCGGCGGCGTGAAGGGCCCGATTGTCGTGCTGGGCCGGAATCTTTCTCCGAATGCCATCGACCAGGTCAAGCTTCTGTCCGAGACGCTGCCCCCGGGCCAGTGGTTTATTCCTGCGCCTTCGGACAACCTTCTGTTCGCAGTTCCGCCTGCGTATGCCAAGGACCGCGGGCTTTTCCTTTACACTAACCGTTTCCGCATTTTTACTGAATTCCAGGCGGACGGCACTCCGGATCCGGACCTCGTGGTCAATGCCGCGGGTATGGCTTATGCCATGGACATGGGCAACGTCATGGTGGATCCTGAGATGAAAGTAGACGAGTTCAAGGAAAAGCCGAAGCCGTTCCTTCAGCTTTTCGACCTTCTGATCGGCTACGCCGCGCAGAAATGGTATGAAAAGAATTTCGGCACCAAAACGGACGTTGTAAGTGCAAAGACCGCATTTTTTACCCAGTTCGCGCAGTATGTCAATGACGCGGCGCTTATGCCCGACGCCGAAGTCCGCGGCAAGCAGCGCAGGTATATGCAGGAGCTGATCCTGATCCCGTTCCTTCTCGCCGGCCCGAAGGGCGAGGAAGTCTGGAAAGAAATCTACAAGAACCGCTCCAAGGAACTGGAAGGCAAGGCCTTTGATCCGAAGCTGAACGAAGAGGAATGGATGAAGCTTCGCCTGTCGGCTCAGACCGCTATTATCAAGAGGCCTACGCTCAAGAAGTTCCTGGATGACTTTTTTGGTTTTGCGCGTTTCACCAACCTGAATACTTTCTACTTTGCGATGAACCGCAACGTAGCGGAAGCGTTCTTCGACCCGGATCAGGGCTACAACCGCCCCCGCGTACAGCGCGACAACCTTCCGGATCCCGGCACGTTTTTCGAGATGCGAGGCAAAGGCACAGGCGGCCAGATGGACTGGTCGAAACATATTCTGACTCCCATGACCAAGACGCTCGACGAGTGGATGGCCATGTGGGACAAGGCGGCAGCCCCTGTCCAGGAAGACTGGAAAGCTATGTGGGAAATCGCCCAGTACATCAAGAAAGCGGCTGCTCCCGGTATCGACGGCGGCGCTCTTTCGGCGGCGCAGTTCGGCCGTTTCTGGTATGACACGGGTAAAGTCGTGGACATCGACGCGTTTGTGCGCCGCGCCGTCCAGACCGAAAATCCGTGGGACCGCATTTTTACCCGCGCCACCATGCGCGTTCCGCTCTGGGAATCCCAGGTGAACTCGCAGCTTGAGGGCAATGTCGTGGTGCAGGACCCCAGGACTACGCTGATCATCAATTCCCGCATCAATGTTCCCGCGGGCGTGACCCTGCGCATCGAGCCGGGCGTGATCATCGACCATTCGGAAATTGACATCGTGGTGCCTGACGGTGTGAAAGAGGTCACTATTTCCCGCGGCACGGCGATCGTGCTCTCTTCGATCAAGGGCACTTTCACGGGCATCAACCCGAAAAATTCGTTTTATCACTTCTTCTATGAAGGTGTTGTGGACCTGAACCGCGGCACGCCGAACAACTTCGCGTATACCGTCGAAGTGAATGACGTCGGCGCGGCCAAGCTCCCGGCTGGCAAGGGCAGGACCATTATTATCCGCCACAAGTCTGACGGTGAGCCTTCTTCGACCGACCCTGTGGCTGTTGAAATGCCGGACGGAACTCCTGTCGCGGGCATTTCCTTCGGCAA
The DNA here is from genome assembly GCA_964567495.1 of uncultured bacterium. GTDB lineage: Bacteria > Omnitrophota > Omnitrophia > Omnitrophales > Aquincolibacteriaceae > CAYLPP01. The sequence goes on along the minus strand of CAZMMY010000024.1, from coordinate 3,816 downwards.
TGATTTCTTCCCGAAAGACGATTCGAAGCGCATCTTCGATTTCGGTCCGCAGTTCCAGAAGAGCGTCGAACTTATCCAGCGCCTCCGCCGTTCAGAGCTTCGCGAAACCCGTGATATTCTCGACGCCGAAGACGTGACCCGCACGCCGGAAATCATCGGCGACGAAGCTCGCGCCGTAAAACCAGTGACCGATATCCGCGAACCTCGCGAAAAAGAAGACCTTCGCGAGACTCCCGAAGTCGAAACCCGGCTGCCTGAGCGCCGGGAGCCCGAACTTCTGGGCGATCCGCTCCGTAAACAAAAAATTGAAGTCAAAACCGGCGAACGTGCCGGCGGCGAAAGAGGCAGGGGCACGCGCGTACGCGTCGGCGGCGCTAATGTCTCGCCCGAAGACGAGGGCCAGGGCGCGGAGCCGGTTATCACTATCGGCGTCAGCACCATCCGTCCGCTCAAAAATGTGACCGGCGACAACAATGTGCCTGCCATCACTTTTTATGCGGCGCCTATTACGCCTGCTTCGCAGAAAGATATGATTGTCAGCCCCATCATCCCTGTTGAAGTCAAGGGTTACTTTGTTGCTGTCGGCCCGAATGCCGCAGGCCAGGGCCCAGAACTTCTGCTGGCCGATCTGCCTCAAGGGCAGGGGACTGTAGTGGCAGGCTTCAACCACCGTCCCGAAGCTCTTTTCCCGAACCTTCCGCCTGCGATTACGATCGCCGGGCAGCGGCTTTTTGAAAGCCGTCAGCCTGTGAACGGCGTGAATCCCGTGAATATCAACCTTCCGATTTCCCCGAGAAATGTGAACCTGCCTACTGGTTCT
>CAZMMY010000024.1:0-2986 GCA_964567495.1 uncultured bacterium | reverse complement strand
ATTTACTCTCAGCGCTCTTCCGGGCACGAACGTTGCCGCTCTCATCCAGGCGCGTTCTGAGCTGCGCCAGGTCTCCGAGCTGCTCCAGCAGGCTGGATCGGGCAATAGCGTTGCCGACAGGCTTGCTGCGCTGAACAGCCTGCTGCCTACCGACGCGCTTGAACGGAATTCGCAGGTTCTGCTTGGCTCGATCGAACTGATCGCCCAGAACGTGCAGGAAAGGGCCGCGGATAACCGTGAGGCCATCGAAGTGGGAAGAAGCACTTCCTTCCTTCTGGTCGCAAACGCTCCGAAAAACATCAGCGACATCAGGCTTCTCAGAGACCAGAAGCTTTACGACAACATCGCTTCTTCGGTCCGCGCGAATACCTTCCCGATCTCGCAGACTCTCCTGAAGACGGCGATCAATGGCGTTCCCGAAACCGGCGACCTCGCCGTGATCAAGGTGCTGTTCGGCATCCTGAATTCGACCGCCCCGCTGACCTCCTACATTCAGGAAAACAGGGACAGCTTGATCGCTATCGCCAATCAGCTTCTCGGGATTGCCGAAAACCGCGAGAACCCCAGGGACGCGCGACTCATTGCGCTGCAGACCCTGGCTCCGATTTTCTCGCTGCTTTCCAGGCTGGACCTCAGTGGCCAGGATTTTGCGGCCCGGCTGATCAATGTCATAGAAGCCGAGCGCACTCTCCCGGAAGCCATTTACAGTAACCTGGCCGAAGCCCGGCAGGCCCTTGCCGCCATCGGCGAGCAGGCGCTTCCAGCTGTCGTGGGCCAGATTGATAAGCCCGGCGTTACGCCTGTTGCTGCAGACATCTTGACGCAGACCGGCGCTTCTGCCGCGCCGCTGGTCGACATTGCCGTAAGCGGCGACTCCAGCCTGGCGCAGAAGCTTGCGGCCCTTGATGCGCTGAAGCAAGCAGCTCAGCAAAACACCGGCGTCCGCAGCCCGATCGCGCAGAGAATTTTTCCGCAGGCTGTAATCTCTGTTCTCTCCCGGGACGGCGTCAGGAATGCGGCGCTTCCCGAGTCTTTACGTGTGGATGCCGCAAGGGTTCTTTCGACGCTGGGGCCCGCAGCCGTTTCCGCGCTTAACGAACTTAAGGAAGTTGCCGAAGAGACGGCCGGTAATCCTGGCCTCGCGACGCTTAATCTTATCGCGACTCAGGCCGCGATTGCGGTTCAGGGCCGTTCTGAATTGCGCACGCTGGTTACCACCAGCACGATCGCGCCCCAGCCGCTGACTCTGACGCCTCCGGCGCAGCTTCCTCCGGCAGGCCGCATTGAGCTTCCCGCAGAACTTCAGACTGCTGCTGAACAGGCAGGTATTACTGACGCCGGTATTTTCGTGACCAAGGAATTTACCGCTTTCGTACTTCGTATTCGTAACGTCGTCAAGATTTTCGCGGCAAAGAACATTCAGACCGCTGTTGCTCTTGCGACTGCTGTTCTGGGCCGGGAAGCTTACGCGAACGTCATTACTTCCGAAGCGTCGACGCTTACGGTTGACGACGTTCTGCCCGCGGGTGCTTACACCGTGACGCCGAAGTTTTACGCGGACCTCGCTTCGGTTCCCGCCCAGCTTGCTTCTACGGGCCAGGGAGTCGGCCGCGAGCTTTTCGAACATGACCTTCTGATGCTGCTCGCCAAGGACAATCCTGCTTCGCTTGTCACGCTGCTTCAGGGTTTCTCGCAGCTGCAGCCTGCCGGACAGCGCCAGTTGCTCGCGACCTTCATCCCCGAAGGCACGACCAAGGACGACCTGTTCAGCGCCCTGGCGAAAGCCGTTCGCAGCAAGAAGAGCGGCCTTGTTAGTACCGAGGAACAGAACGCTCTGATCGCCAAGTTCGACGGGTTCATCGAAGCCATTCCGCTTCTTAAAGGCCAGAACGCCACCGAAGAAGCTAACAAGTATGCCGCTGCCAACAAGGGCATCGCGCGTATCGGCGGCAAGGTCGTCGATGGCATCAAGAACGCGATTCAGCTCGGTATCGATGCCGAGATCGACCTCCGCGACAACCGCCAGGCCATCGCTGTGGTGCTCGCTGCTCTCAGCATGAAGCGCGCTGCCGACCTCGTGGTCGGTATGGACGACGAATTGTTGAAAGCCGATACGATCAGCGAGTACGTGGCCCAGAACCTCGACGGCCTCAAGAAGGAAGGCAACGGCTGGATGCTGACCAAGGGCAATATCGCCCAGCTGCTTCGCTTCATGTACGCGGTTCAGGCTTACGTCGAAACCCGCGCCTAAGCGCAGGCCAGAAAAGTATTTACCTTCCCGCCTTGTTTCTTTCCCCCAAGCAGGGGAGAGGGCAAGGCGGGACGTTTTTTTTGGGCAAAAGGGGCCGCTTGACACCCCTGGGGCGGGTTCCTATAATCAACGTCCTTTACCCCTGCCCCTGACCTCTCAGGGGCTTTTAAGTATCCAGGAGCCAGTATGATCCGCAGCATGACAGCTTTTGCCCGAGCCGCCGCCCCCTCCAAGGAAGGCACCTGGACTGCGGAAATCCGTTCATTGAACCACAGGTATTTCGAATTTTCTTTGAAGGTCCCCCAGAATTACGCGGTACTTGAAAATAGAATCCGCGATCTGGTACAGGCCAACATGCGCCGCGGTAAAGTTACGGCTTCGCTGAGCCTGGAGCGGCCTGAGCGCAAAAACGGCATGGCGATCAACGAAGAAGCCGTTCGTTTTCATATCAAAACGCTTGAGAAGCTCAAGAAGAAATTCCGTCTCGCCGGCGAGATCAAGCTGGAACAGGTCCTGCATCTGCCGGGGATTTTTACGGGCGAGGAAAAGGAAACCAACCCCGAAGCTGCCTGGCCCGAGATCAAGAAAGTCCTGCTTAAATCTCTCAAGTCTGCGGACGAGGCCAAGAAGCGCGAAGGCGGCAAGCTCGCCGAGGACATCGAAAAAAGGCTCGCTACTATTCTGCAGGCCGTGGCCAAGATCCAGAAATACGCGGACGGCAGGAACGTCGAAGTC
>CAZMMY010000023.1:11237-11478 GCA_964567495.1 uncultured bacterium | reverse complement strand
TATTCAGGTCGGCGACAAAATTGGCCCAGGAATTAACGCGCCCGCGTTTTTTGACGACCTGAGACCGGTCGGGATCATAAAGCCCGAGGATGGAAGCCTGAGAAAAAACATCCGTTGCGCCCAGGCTTTCCGGATGCGTGGGATTACCTTCGATCTTGGTTGGGCGGCCCATGTGGCTCTCAACCAGCAGGCCGCGCGCCGTGCCGTTGAACGGCATTGCGGTCGCGAAATAAAGCGGCTT
>CAZMMY010000023.1:3730-11227 GCA_964567495.1 uncultured bacterium | reverse complement strand
AGGACACTTCTATCGGACGAGCGGAGGTGCGGAGATCGATCTCCTCCTGAGCTTGATTCAGCGATAACTCGCGGGCAGCAACTTCGGTCGCCCGGCGTTTCAAGTCATCAAGTTCATCCAGATCGCGCCGTGCCGTTGAACGGCATTGCGGTCGCGAAATAAAGCGGCTTCCCGGGAATCATATGTTCGGGGGACTTAACGTACGGGACGATCTTTTCGAGAGGCTGGCGGGTGCATCCGCCGAGGCCTGCAAGCGCGAGAGACGCGCCCATGAGCTTCAGGAAATCGCGGCGGTTTACTTCGGTCGGAAGAATCCGCGCCGCTTCCGGGAATTCATTTTTGAGATGCTCGATAAAATTACCGTTTTCGAGAATTTCAGAAATGCTGCGCCAATAATCGCGGCCCCATACCGAAGCGATCTTTTCTTTTACCCAGTTCAGGTCGTAAGGTTTCTGCTCTTCGCTCATCTGTGGCAAACCGAACAATCGGTCCTCTTTTGAATGTTGTATTCTTTGACCAGCTGCGGCCCGAGCTTCCCCTGCTCACTCGCCGAAATCTGCCATTCCATATTAAACACATGCTCCCGCGGCCGGACAAATTTCTCTGGGTTGCGGTGGCACTCCAGGCACCATTCCATGTGAAGAGTCTTCGCCTTGGAAACAAGCGGCATCTGGTCCACGCGGCCGTGGCAGGTGGCGCAGCCCACACCTTTTTTTACGTGAATACTGTGGTCAAAATAAACAAAATCGGGAAGGTCATGAACGCGGGTCCACTCGAGCGACTTGTCAGTGCGGAAGCTTTCCCGCACCGGCTCAAGCATTGGGCTGTCGGCCCACATGGAAGAGTGGCAATTCATACAGGTTTTAGTCGGGGGAATTCCGGCTGTGGATGAAGTTTCGACAGACGTGTGGCAATAGCGGCAGTCGATGCCGAGGCCGGCCACGTGATGCTTGTGGCTGAAAGGAACGGGCTGCTCGCGCACCACATTGACCTGCGTAAAATAAGAAGAACGGTTGATGACCATCAAGGTCTTTCCAATGGCCGCCAGAATAAAGACTGCCCCGAAAATGCTGACCCTCGCGATCGTGTTCGCGCTTGGGTGGAAAATTTGCGCCATATCGGTTTTGTGCCCAGAAAAAAGGTTTGTTGCCGGGTTGAAAAAAGGTCTATTTTAGCAAAAAAAGACGGAAAAGGAATAACTCTTCTGGAAAGTTGCGGGGTATTGACCGCAGGCCAATCCAACCTTAAAAGAAGTTAATTATCCGGCTCTTAAAAGATCGGCTTTTTCCGTCCCAGGTAAAGGCCTTCAGATCGCAGACCTTACCTTTTTTAACCGAAATTACAAGGTAGACGGAGTCCGGGTACAGAGCCTCCCTGCCGGGTGCCGCCATAGCCGTGTCTTCGGCTGAAAAAGCGGCTTCCGAGTCGATATGGGAGTGATAAATCGCCTGAAAAGCTTCGTTTTTCTCCCGCGCCTCCTTATACAGCTTCAAAAGGCCGGCGGGGTCCATAAAGTAGCCGTTGCGGCTGGTGCGCGGAAAGCGAACCGGGTCTTTGGCATGCTCCCGGTCCTGGACATTGGCGCAAGACCGGACCCGCGCGAAGATACCGGGGGTATCAGCAGGCCCAAGGATCACCCCGCAGCACTCTGAAGGGTATTCCTTTTCAGCCTGCCTGTAGATCTGCTCCGTCAGGAGCTGGGGCAGCTTAACTGTCATCACGACTCCAGGAGCTCAAAAAAAGCATTTGCGTCCGATAAGTCGCTCAGAATCCAGTCCGGAGCATACGGCTTGAAGTCTTCCGCTGTATAACGGCCCGTAGTCAGGCCGACCGTGCGGGCTCCGGCCTTTTTGCCGGCCAGGACGTCAAAGATCGTATCGCCAATCACGAAAATATCGTCCGGATCGGCCTGTCGGCCCAGCAGCTGCAGCCCTCGCCGGACCGCCGTGCAGGTAAGCTCTCCCCTGTCACGCGAGTCGGAGCCAAAACCGCCGAATTTGAAATGGCTGCGGATGCCGCCATGCCCGACTTTCTGCCAGGCCGCGGTTTCAAAATTTCCCGTTGCCAGCCCGAGCAATAAATTTCCGCGCGTTTCCAGTTCACGGAGCAGGTCCGGCACGCCCGGAAGCAGGCGGAAACGCTCGGACCTGGGCAGCCTTTCAGTAAAAAAATCCAGATACAGCGTACAGATTTTTGTGTATTCGTCTGCGCTCAGATGCCGGCCGAGCGCGCCCATGGCCATTTCCTCGATAATCATGGGGTCTGTCTTGCCGTCCGGCACAATGCCGCGCCATGCGCCGGCGATACCGAAGCAGTTTTCAAACGCCATGTTCAGCGCCTCAGCGCCGGCGCCGCCCGTCATGAGAAGAGTGCCGTCGATGTCGAAAAGAAGGAGTTTGGGAGTCTTCATAAAAAAAGAGAGGAGAAAAGAAGATTAGTCTTCGTGGATAACGCCGGCGACGCCGTCGGCGTTGACACGCACAATAACGCCGGGGACGGAAGCCCCCGCACGCCGGATGCGGATCTCCGCCTTGTCATTACCCTGGAACCAGCCGGCATCGACCTTCACGGACGCTCCTGAAACCTGAGCGGCCCCGAGCTTCGCGGACTTTTTGCCTTTCCGGGCGAAAGCTTCGGCTTCATAGCTGCCGGTGAGGCCGGCCTTTGCGCCAAGATCCTGAAAAACAAGTTCCCCGTCCTTGTATTCGAAAGCATCGAGCGGTGTAGAATTTTCAAACCAGTATTTGACGATCAAATCACGCCGCTCGATCAAAGTAGAAACAACGGTCTCTTCGTCAGCAGAATCCGTGAACTGGGCGGTCTTGACGATGGCCCGAATATCCTCGTCCGAAAATGACTGCAGGGTTTTTGCGGCCCAGAAACCATCGGCTCGGGTTACATCCTTGAAAACATACTGCGGAACAAAGGTCTTGAACCTGGCCGGGCGGAACTCTTTGTTATCAAAATATCCAACCGCCGGATTCTGCGCGGTTTCACCGTTCGCCTTCCAGCGATTCTGCCAGGGCTTGAGGTAAAAGCCGAACAGGGCGAAAGCCTTCATGGTTTCGCCCGCGTCATAAAGGTATTCATGCCCAATCATAGGACGCTTGGCGCCGTCTTCGTCTGAACCAAACGCGCCTTCAAAGTTCGTAATGTAATGCTTCAGCCAGGTTTTTCCGTCTTCGCTGACCAGATAATCGCGCGTGTTCTGGTCCCGGACATTGAAGTTATTAAGCCATGAAGAAAAAACGCGCAGCGCCCTGAGTTCGCGCATGCGGTCGTGGGGCCATTTGTCTTCGGCGTCCGCTTTCCTGCGACCCTGGTAATTGAATGCGCCCTTGTCCTCGCCCTCCGGAGTTTTCACCGCAGCGGCGCGGAACTGGCCGTCTTCTCCCCATGGAATCAGGAGAAACATGCTGTTGAGCTTTTCCTTGGTCAGTTTTTTCCTGAAACCAGTGGTGTCCACAATTTTCGCGTCCGGCCCGGGAGAAAGCTTGTCGGGAGAAAAACTGATCAACGAAATCTGCGGGACGTTATATCCCAGCGCGTGATAAAAACGGCTGGCCGCAACCGCAGAGCCCGTCATGAGCCCGAAAGAATCCGGGGTGTCAAAATAAAGGGTGTATTCATTGCCGACGGAATCCTTAACTACAAATTGCGGCCTGAGTCCGTCCTGCTTGCCGTCTACGATAGTCAGCGCTCCGGAAAGATCCGGGCCTGAATTTTCCTTGTAACCCTCTGCCAGATCGGCGCCGGATAACGGCTTGCGGCCGTGGCGGTTGGTGAAAAAACCGGAGTCGGCGACTTCGTCGTAAATGTTGGCGTTAGCGGCGCGGAGTTTTTTACCGGTGATAGCACGGCCGAGGCGATCAAAGTGAAGATAGGAAATGTTGTCGTTCAGGACGTTATGGTTGAAAACGTCTTTGTAAACGCCCGAATCGTTTTTCTTGATTTCGCCGGCGTTCAGCGGGGAAGGCGCGCAGAGGACTGCCGCAAGAATGACGGCGCCGTAAGGCTTAAAACGGCGAGCGGTTTTTGACATAGAAATCGGTTCCTTCGTTGCCGTGGGCCATTTCGATGGATAGAAGGACATGATTAAGAAGGCTGACACGAAATCCCATGCCATAAGTCCCTTCGAAATCCTGAATCTGCATTTTGCTCAGCTTTTTGAAGACCTGGCCTTCGTCCCAGAAAAACACAGCGTCGGTTTTCCAGTCGCGGTATTCGTAAATAGTGTAGCGGTATTCAAAGTTGAAAACCACGGCGTTCTGATCAAAAAAACGGTTCTCGTTGAAACCGCGGAATGTATGGCTGAGCGACGGATGATTTCCGTAGCCGCCCAGTTTCGCCATGTCGTGAAACGGAACGCGGCGGTCTTCGAACGGATTGTTGTTTTCCACGTACGTATGGAACACGAAAATCCTGCGGTCGGAGCCCAGCTTCTGATACTTGCTGAATTCGAGAATGTTTTTCAGGTAACGCGCTTCCGAATTGAAAAGGCCTTCGTTGATGCTGGAACCAAGGCGCGCATAATAACCCCTGGTCGACATTTCCTTGTGATTACGGGTGTCACGCACAAGCTCAAGGCCCGCAGCCACAATTTCGTCACCGTCCAGGCCCGGAATGGTTTGGTTCGGAAAAGTGCGGTCAATCACACCTCGGCCGCCGTCATGGCCGTCGCCGATGTTGATGTTGCGGTAAGAAAATTTCAGGTCGGCGGAAAACGAGGGATCTGCGCTGTAGCCCACCGCGGCCTCGAGCGTGGTCTGCTCCTGTTTATAAGAAGTGCCTTCACCGCGGCTGGTGTCAGGGCCAATTCCGTAGAAATGCTCTTCCGGGCGGTGCTCATACTGCACCAGTCCAAAAGTGCGGAACGGAGATCCGAGGATGCTTTCGGCGCCGATCTTGCCGCCGGTAAAAAAGCGGGTTTCGTTTTTATCAACCCAGCCCTTCAGCGTGTAGTCGGGAAAGCGGACTTTCTGGCGCGTGGCACGAATCAGGTCCACCTCGCCGCCGTAGCGCCGGAAACCAAGATAGGGCGTAAAGCCATGGTCCACGGAAGTGTCATAAAGCCAATGGGCCTTGGTAGGCAGGTTCTGCTCTTCCGCAAAAACCAGGGCTTTGTTCGTAGGCCAGCGGACCAGTTCAAAGGGATAAGTCAGAAAATCGTTAGCCACACTGCCCAGAGCGGAACGGCCTTTGACCTGGTCGTAAACGGGGGCATAGCGGTCGTAGCTTAATTCCTGGGCATGCGTAAACCCATGGCTGAGGGCCAAAAACATCCCGAGGGCAAATAACAGTTTTAAGGTATTCGGTTTATTCATAGGACTTTATGATTTTCGGCGATACGGAGATTTACTTAAACCCTTTTGAGGGCTTCATTATCTTGATTTCTTTACACAGGCGCAACATCATTTTTAGGCTTTTCCCGCACCCGGCGCTTCGAAGGCTTCGGCAATCAGGCGGAACTCCGGTTCCTCCCCGCTTTTCCAGCGGACCGAGAGCACTTCAAAGCCTGTTTTACCGGTCTCCAGCCCCTTCCTGGCCAGGTATTCTTCCGCAGCGCGGACCAGCCTGCCCTGTTTACGCAGGTCCACAGCCTCTTCCGGCGTCCCGAACGACTCGCCGCTCCGGGTTTTGATCTCGATAAACAGGATGCGGCCGTTCTTACGGGCAACCACGTCAATCTCGCCTGTCTTGCAGCGGTAATTTTTCTCCAGAATTTCGTAACCCTGGTCCTGCAGGTATTTCCAGCCCAGGATTTCGCCGCGCTGCCCCAGCGTCATGACGAATTTTCTTTTGGAAGGCCGGAATTTCAAAAGGGCAGCTCTTCAGGCTCTTCGGCGACTTTCGGCATCTCAGGCGGCCGAAACGGCGAAAAGCTCATACGATGCACAGGTGAAGGCCCGGCCGCGCGGATACGTTCGAGATGTACGGGCGTAGCATAGCCTTTATGGGATTTGAAATCATAATCGGGATAAAGGTCATGAAGGTAATGCATCCAGCGGTCGCGGTAGACTTTTGCCACAATGGACGCGGCGGCAATAGACGCGGATTTCGCGTCGCCGCCTATAAGAGTTTTCTGCTCAAGGGGAAGGTCCAGTCGTGCCTTGCCGTCGATCAGAAGCAGGTCGGGTGTGCAGGGAAGGGAAAGGACGGCGCGCTTCATGGCCAGGCGCGACGCCTGGTAAATATTGATCTTGTCGATGGTGGCTTCGTCCACCACACCCAGGCCGAAAACCGAACAGCGGAGGATTTCGAAAAAAAGAGTTTCGCGCAGTTCCGGCTCGACCTGTTTGGAATCATTCAGACCTTTAAAATTCCCGGGCCTGTAAAGAATCACCGCCGCGGCCACTACCGGGCCGGCAAGAGGCCCGCGGCCGACTTCATCCACTCCGGCGATGCGCATCGGCGCGTCGCCGGCGTTTATTTGAGCATCGAACTTCAAAAGCCGTTTATAGACGGCCGTGCCCAAAATGAAACCCCGCTTATTTCTTGCGCATGTGGTAAAGCTTGGAGCGGCGGACTTTAGTGCCCTTGCGCGCGACGACGATCTTTTCGATCGTCGGAGAATTCACGGGGAAAATCTTTTCCACGATGTCGCCGTGAGTTTCCTTGACCACGGTAAAGCTGGCGGAAACACCAGTACCGCGCCGGCGTATGCACACGCCTTCGAAAAGCTGGGTACGGGTCTTATCGCCTTCCTTGACCTTGATGTGAACCTTCAGGGTGTCGCCCACGCGGAACTCGGGCACATCCTTCTGCTCCGCTGCTTTTGCGATCTTTGCCATTGCTTCAGCTGCTTTCACGTTGAGACTCCTTCTTCTTTCTTATGATTTTAAATCAGGACGTTTTTTACGCGTCATTTCCTGCGCGGTTTTAAGGCGCCACTTCTTGACCTGCTCGTGGTGACCCGAAACGAGGACCTCGGGCACCTGCCAGCCCCTGTAATCGCGGGGCCTGGTATATTGCGGATACTCAAGACCGTCAAGGAAGCTTTCTTCCTTAAGCGAATCCTGGTTGCCGATTACACCCGGAATCAGTCGGATGACCGACTCGACCACACATAGCGCCGGGGCTTCTCCCCCCATAGTCACGAAATCGCCGACCGAAACAATTTGGTCGACCAGATGCTCATGAACGCGGTGGTCAATGCCCTCATAGTGGCCGCAGATCAGCGCGATCCTGCTTTTCTGCGCCAGCTTTCCCGCCAGCTTCTGCGTCAGCTTTTCGCCGCGGGCGTCGAGCAAAATGACCCAGGGCTTTTCGCCTTTCGCGCCGATGTCTTCGATGCACTCGAAAACCGGCTCCGGCTTGATGACCATCCCGGGCCCGCCGCCGAAGGGCTTGTCGTCCACGCTCTTGTGCTTGTCGCGGGTGTATTTGCGTAAATCATGCACCCGGATGTCGACCAGCTCCTTGTCACAGGCTTTCTTAATCAGCGACTCTCCCAGCGGGCCTTTGAAAAAAGGCGGAAAAAACGTAACGATGTCGATT
>CAZMMY010000023.1:0-3720 GCA_964567495.1 uncultured bacterium | reverse complement strand
ACTAGGATTTCTTCTGTCTCTTTGCGCGCTTCAGAAGGCTCTTCACCGAAACGCTGACCTGCGCTCCCTTTTTAATCCAGTAATCGAGACGTTCCTGTTTGAAAATGAACTTCTCCTGGGCGGGAAGCGGGTCGTAAGAACCGATCTCCTCGATGAAACGGCCGTCGCGCGGCATTTTTGCGTCGCTGACGACGACGCGCCACTGAGCGCGGTTCTTGGTGCCAAAACGCTTTAAACGGATGCGAACTGCCAAGGTAGTATCCTCCTTCTTTCTTATTTCTACTCTTTTTCCCTGCGGATTGAAGCTCCGAGGGCTGAAAATTTCTTTTCAAGGTTTTCATAGCCGCGGTCCAGATGGTACACGCGGTGGACTTCAGTTTCGCCTTCCGCGACCAGGCCGGCGATCACGAGCGCGGCGCTCGCTCGAAGGTCTGACGCCATGACCGGCGCTCCGGAAAGGTTCTTCACGCCGTGAATGATGGCGCTCGGGCCTTCCAGGAAAATCTTTGAACCCATGCGGTTCAGTTCGGACACATGCATGAAACGGTCCGGATAAATCTATTCGGTGATCACGCTGATACCGGGCGTGACCGCCATCAGCGCCATCATCTGCGCCTGCAGGTCGGTCGGAAACGCGGGATAAGGAAGCGTGGTTACGTCGACCGCTTTCAATTTTCCGCTGCGGCGCACGCGAAGGCCGTTCTTGACCTTGTCGATCCTGACGCCCGACTGCCTCAGCTTGTCGATCACGGCATTCTGGTGGCTCGGTTCCGTCTTCTTGATCATAACGTCGCCGCCTGACATGGCCGCCGCAAACATATACGTTCCCGTTTCGATACGGTCCGGGATGACCGAATATCTGGTTCCGTGAAGCTTTTTGACTCCTTCGATGGTCAGGATTGGCGAGCCTTCGCCGGTGATCCTCGCGCCCATTTTTTTCAGGAAACGCGCCAGGTCCACGACTTCGGGTTCGCACGCCGCGTTTTCGATCTGCGTCACGCCTTGCGCCAGCGTCGCGGCCATCATGACGTTACCGGTAGCGAGCACGGAAGAACCGAATGACCCGCCAAGATAAATGTCCGTACCCCTGAGCTTGGCGGACTTCGCATAAACGTAACCGTGCTTGATTTCCATTTCTGCGCCGAGGGCTTCAAGGCCCTTCATGTGCAGGTCGATCGGACGCGAGCCGATGACGCAGCCGCCGGGCACCGAAACTTCGGCACGGCCTTCGCGGGCCATCAGCGGCCCGAGCACACAGATTGAGGCGCGCATGGTGCTGACCAGCTTGTACGGCGCGACCGGGTTCAGGCTCTTGCCCGGCTTGATGGAAACACGGCCCTTATCGAACACCGCTTTCGCACCCAGGGCGCGGAGCAGCTTGAGCATGGTCTGAATGTCCCGGAGGTCCGGGACGTTTTCAAGGATCGACTCCTCTTCGGAGAGGAGCGCGGCCGCCATGATCGGCAGGGCCGAATTCTTGGCACCGGAAATTTCGACTTCGCCCTTCAATTTCCGCCCGCCCGTAATGACTATTTTATCCACTGTATGCCTTTATGCCAGGCCGCGATCACCCGCGGAATTCCGGCATGGTCTTTGGTAACCGTTATGTTTTCAAACCCGCTTTGCGTAAGCAGGTCTTTGACTCTTGCCGCTTGCCCGCGGCCCGCTTCGAAATAAACCTGCTTTGAATCCCTGAGAAAACGCGGCGCATCCCGGACGATGCTTCTGTAAAAATCCAGGCCGTCTTTTCCGCCCTTAAGCGCCAGCGCCGGCTCGTGATGCAGCTCCGGCTGGAGCTGCTTCCATTCTCTTTCCGCCACGTAAGGCGGGTTCGACAGAATAGCGTCGAAAGAAATTTTTTTGTTTTCAAACGCCGTGAAAAGCGCCGAACGCACAATTGCGCACCGGCTTTCCAGCCCGTAGTTCCGTACGTTTTTTTTGACGTACGCGAGCGCGCGCGTTGAAACATCGGCAAAATATCCGAAAGCTTTCGGAAATTCACGCAGAACCGAGACGCCGATAGCACCGGAACCGGCGCACAAATCCAAAAATATAAAAGAACTGTCTTTTCTAAAGCCGCTGCTTTTTAAAAACGTTTCGACCAGAATCTCGGTTTCGGGCCGCGGAATCAGGCAGCCAGGGCCGACTTCGAGCTCTTCCTTCCAAAAAGATTTCTTTTTAAGAAGATAAGCCAGGGGCGCGCGTGCCGAGCGTTTCCGGATAATGGAGCGGAAAAGCCTTTTCTGCTCCGGCGCTATTTGCTTATGACGGTCAAGATAAAGACGGTAGCGTTCAAAACCCGTGACATGTCCGAGGGCCTGTTCCGCGCTTGCTGCGGCTTCCGCGCGGCCTAGGTGGCCGAGGCTTCTCTTGCCCCAGTCCAGCCATTCGCCCACCGTATTCAAACCGGCTGAGGGAATGGGCTTACAAAACCTCATTCAGCCTGCGCTCTCTTTCGTCCTTCTCGAGAGCCTGGACCATTTCGTCTAAATGGCCGTCTAAAATATCATTCAGGGAGTGCAAAGTCAAACCGATTCGATGATCCGTAACCCGTTGATCTGGAAAGTTATACGTACGGATTTTGCCCGACCGGTCGCCTGACCCTACCTGCTCCTTGCGCTGCTTGGCCATTTCATTATGGTGTTTCTGCTGCGCAGCGTCGTAAAGACGCGCCCGAAGCACCCTCATGGCCTTGGCTTTGTTTTTGTGCTGGGACCTTTCGTCCTGGCAGCTTACGACCACGCCGCTCGGAATGTGGGTGATACGCACCGCGGATTCGGTCTTGTTCACGTGCTGACCGCCCGCTCCTGAGGCGCGGTAAACGTCGATCCGGAGGTCCGAAGGGTTGACCTCGACTTCCGTTTCTTCGGCTTCCGGAAGTACCGCCACGGTAACCGCAGAAGTATGGATCCTGCCGCTGGCCTCTGTGTCAGGGACACGCTGCACACGGTGGATGCCGCTTTCAAACTTGAAAGCCGGATAACTGCCGCCGCCCGAAACGCTGAAGATCATTTCCTTCAGCCCGCCCTTGCCTGTGGCGCTGGAGTCCATGACTTCGACCGCCAGCTTCTTGTTCGCAGCATATCGCGAGTACATGCGGAAAAGATCAGCGCCAAAAAGCGCTGCTTCTTCGCCGCCCGTTCCCGCGCGAATTTCGATGATACAGTTCCTGCTGCGGTTCGGATCGCCCTCTTTGAGCAGCAGGCCCTCTATTTCGTAAATCAGGTCCTTTTTCTGCTCTTCGAGCGCGGCAAACTCTTCTTCGTAAAGAGCCCTCATTTCTGCGTCGAGACCCTTGTCCTCCAGCGCGGTCTTGAGGTCCGCGGATTCCTTCTCCGCCTTTTTATAAGCGGCGAACGCTTCCGAAACCGGACGCAGGTCCGAAAGCTCCCGCATTAGCTTCTGGTACTTGGCCTGGTCTTTTACGGTCTCAGGCTGCGAGAGCTCATCTTCCGCATCCCGGATTTTCTGCTCGATCTTCTCGAGCCGTGTCATCAGCTTCATACGCCGGGATCAGGCGGAAGTTATTTCTTTTTTCTGGCTGCGATCTGGGAGCCGAACTTCTTTTCGAAGCGGTCAATGCGGCCGGCGACGTCGACGAACCTTTCCTTACCCGTGAAGAACGGGTGGCAGTTCGAGCAGATGTCGACCTGGATGCGGCCCTTCAGCGTGCTGCGGGTTTCGATGGTGTTGCCGCAGGCGCAGGCCACGGTGGTCGTT
>CAZMMY010000022.1:0-11532 GCA_964567495.1 uncultured bacterium | reverse complement strand
GTCCGGCTGTTACCTGGTTGATTGAAAACGGATTTCTATCACCCTATAAACTTTACGCTCCGCCGTCAGGCATTGTCACCAAAGGATTGCATACTCGCATGGGAGATTTCGTTAAGTCGGAACTTGTTTCCGCTGTCGATAAACCCACAATCACAGGCGACGCAATCAAACATTACATGACACACGCAGCCGGACGGCGAGCTGTTGTTTTCTGCGTGTCGATTGAACACTCAAAGCATGTCGTAGAGCAATTCAGAAACGCCGGTATTATCGCCGCCCATGTGGACGGCGAGACTCCGACGGATGAACGCGACGACGCAATAAGGAGATTCCGCAATGGAGATATCAGAGTCCTTTCAAATGTTGAACTTTTCGGGGAGGGTTTTGATCTTCCTGCTATCGAGTGTGCTATTCTGCTGCGGCCTACTCAGTCTCTTGGCTTGTATCTTCAGCAAGTGGGCAGAGCGCTTCGACCCTTCCCTGGAAAGCAATTCGCGATCATCCTCGACCATGCCGGAAACTGCCAGCGACACGGACTACCTGACGAGGTTAGAGCCTGGTCTTTATCTGGTTCAGAGAATAGAAAAAAACGGGATGAAGACGCTGGCCCTCCGGTCCGAATTTGCAAAAAATGTTTCGCCGCACAGCCAGCCGGAGCTTTGATCTGCAAGGTTTGTGGGACGCAATTCGAGATTCAGTCGCGCGAAGTCGATCAAGTTGAGGGAGAGCTTCAGGAAGTGGACCTTGAGGCCATGCGTATTCAAAGAAAAATTCAGCAGGGAAAAGCGAAGACTTATGACGAGCTTATCGCTGTCGCAAAGGAACGGAAGTATAAAAATCCGCATGCCTGGGCCAGCCATATTATGAGAGCGCGCCAGGCAAAGGCGGCAAGGGGGATGGCGTGAATAGAACGCTCGCAAAGGGAGAAGGTAATGAGAACGCATAAATACAGAGCATGGTTAAGAGACGAAAAAAGAATGGTTCCTGTTGAAAGCCTGCATTTTGGGGATAAGGGGGAAGGAAAGACCGTTTCAATGTGGGACAAGGTTGGAAATAGTTCTTCATTCCTCTATGTTTTTGGCGAGAACGCTGACCTTCTTGAGTTCACAGGCTTGACTGACAAAAACGGAGTCGAGATCTACGAGGGGGATATTTTGATGTATCTCGCCGGAAGTCAATCGAGCATGGAAGTTAAATTCATGGAAGGAGCCTTTGTCGGAGAAGGGCCATTTTTGACACGCGATTTAAGTGATTATTTTAAGGCGATTGACTTTGAAAGCATTGAAGTCATCGGCAACATATTTTCTAACCCCGAACTCCTGAAGGGAGAAGGTGCGGAATGACAAAAAGAAAATGGGCTAATAAATCAAGAGGTCTAGGTTATCACTCGCAAGGAGAAGATGTTTACGGGGCAAAGTTTCACGTTCAGGACGGATCGTGGGCTTGTTTTCCTGGGGTTAGGATATACGCTCACAATTCGTCAAACGAGCAAGAAGAAATTTGTCTGTCGCTTAAAGTTAGCGGGGCGAAGGCTCTTGTTAAAGGATTGTTGAAATTTATTAAGGAGAACGAATGAGCTCGGCAACTAAAAGAAAACACTGGCTCGAATATCCGCCCGACGAGATTTGCTACGGACAGCATAAGCATGGATTTGGAATATATCACCTTTCGGGTTTGGATTACTGGCTTGATTGGGAATGTGCAACGGATTACGAAAAAGAAAAGTATAGGGAATATTTGAAATCAAAAGGGTGGGAAGAAAAGGAAGGTGCGGAATGAACGACGCCGAGAAGGAAGCGATTCGATGTCTTGGATTTTCATTGACTAAGGTTTGTCCACGGCATAGCGAAGATGAAGAGTGTGCTTTATGTGATGGTACTGGAAAAATTTACACCTGTGAAGGACTTGGAGTTATTTCTAAGTTCACACAAACCTTGCAAAAGAAACAGGACGAGATCGAAAGGCTGAAGGTCGAGCTGAATCAGTACCAGACTCAGACGGTTAATGTGGTGGCGTTTCATAAACTTGAAGATGAAGTCCAAAGGCTCACCGCCCGCAACAAGGAGCTTGAGCAAGAGAATCAGCACCTAGCGAATGTAAGCGTAAGTCTAAATTCTAAAATTGAAGACTTCAAGAAATCCGAGAAAGCCCTTCAAGGTCGAACAGTATCATGCGAGGCGTGTAACGGAATGGCTGAGAAGGTTAAGGAGCTTGAGTCTAAGATTGCGAAGGCGAGGGAGGCTTTTGAAAGAGTCATTTCTAAATGTTATATGCCTGGCATGGAAGACCCATTCAATGATTTTTGGGAATGGTTTTATAAATGTCAAGATGCCCTCGCAGAGTTGGGGGAGAAATGAGCGAAGGTAAGATTCTAAAAAAACTTCAGATTCTTTTCACTTCAGTTGGCGCGCGCGTCTTCCGAAACAATGTCGGATTATTTGAAACTAAGGACGGCAGGAAAGTCCGGACCGGCCTTTGCGTCGGCAGCTCTGACCTAATTGGTTGGGTTCCTATGGTAGTCACTCCGGAAATGGTCGGCAAGCGCGTCGCTGTCTTTGCTTCAATCGAAGTGAAGACGGCAAACACGCGGACCACGCCGGTACAGCATGCCTGGATTCAAGCGGTAAACACAGCCGGCGGAATTGCAATGATCGAACAAGACCCTATGGCCGTAATGAATAAAATCTTGGAGATAAAGAAAGCCTATGGACAACCAAATTGATTTTCTGAAACTTGCAAGCGCGCTTTCGTCCAGGGCGCGCGACCTGGTTCCGGCCTGGCTGCCTGGCGGAAAACTGAAGGGACGCGAGTATTGCTGCGGCGACCTGACCGGAAAGCCTGGCGATTCAATGCGCGTCAATATCGACACCGGAAAATGGGCGGATTTTGCCGGCAATTCAAAAGGCGGCGACCTGATATCCCTTTACGCCGCGATTCATAATCTCAGCCAGATTGACGCAGCGAAGGCGCTTGTCGAGGCCGAAGGACTTCAGCACACGACGACGGAGGTTCAGCGCCGGCCGGAAGCTGCTCCTGATTCTCCCGTAAAGCCGCCGAAGACCGCGACGAAGCCTGACTTCAATCATTCAAAGTTTGGCCTTCCCGTAGGCGTCTGGACCTATAAAGACGCGGCCGGCGAGACTCTTTTCCATGTTGCTCGCTATGACACGGAGGAAGGTAAGCAGCTCTTTCCTATGTCTTGGATAGGGGGCCGCTGGCAATTCAAAGGCTGGGCGCCGCAGCGACCGCTTTACGGCCTGGACGAGTTGGCGCAGAAGAAAGGAAAGCCGGTCCTTATCGTTGAAGGCGAGAAGTCTTGCGAGGCTGCGCGAAAGATTGCCGGCGAGCATTACGCTGTCGTCACCTGGCCGAACGGTTCAAAGGCGGTATCAAAAGCTGATTGGACTCCGCTTCACGGAAGAAACATTCTGATCTGGCCGGACGCAGACGAGGCTGGTATGGCTGCGGCTTATGAAATTTCCACGCTACTGAAGGACCATTGCCAGACTATTAAGGTTATCAATCCTGAAGGAAAGTCAAAAGGCTGGGACGCCGCGGACGCTTTGACTCTCGGCTGGACCTGGAACGAATTTAAAGATTGGGCCAAGTCAAGAGTTGAGGTTCGGAATATCGTCGTCCCTCCGCTTGACATTCCTCCGGCCGGACAAACGAACATTCAGATCAATAATTACAATATCTTCGCCGAAGACGTTGAATCTGTTTCCGGAACTCTTACTGCTGTCTATGAAAAGATCGGAATTGCTGTAACGAAAGACAATGCCGCTATCTGCAACGCTGACGCAGCGCTTAGAGTGATTGAAGGTATTCCTGAATTTAAGGACCTGGTTTGGTTCGACGAGTTTCATGGAAAATTTTACACTTCCTGGCAATCCGAAAAACCGCAGGAGTGGACCTCTTACCACGACGGAGAGCTAATGCTTTTTATGCAGCGATTTCTTGGCATGAGAAAAATCGGCCTTGAACATATCAAAGCCGCCGTGAATAGCTTCGCAATGAAGCGCGTAAAAAATGAGCCGCGGGATTGGATGGCCGGACTCAAGTGGGACGGGAAGCTGCGGATTAACGACTTCATGCACGACGTTTACGGAGTCACCAAGACAGGCTATTCGCTTGCGGTAAGCAAAAACTTCTGGATAGGCATGGCCGCGCGCGTGTTTCATCCAGGCTGCAAGCTGGATAACATGGTTGTTCTCGAAGGCGGCCAGGGTATCGGAAAAACTACTTCTCTGGAAATAATTGGAGGCCCCTGGTTTACGGACATGAAGGAAACGATTTCAAAGACAGACTTTTTCATGTGCCTTCAGGGAAAGCTGGTGATTGAGATTGCGGAGCTGGATAGCTTTGGGAAAGCTGACGTTACCAGGATTAAGCAGATTATTACGAGCCGCGTTGACCGCTACCGTTCTCCTTACGGACACAGGCCGCAGGACAATCCGCGCATGTGCGTTTTTGTTGGGACCACGAACGAAACACAATGGCAGCGGGACCATACCGGCGGCCGGCGTTTCTGGCCGATTACATGCCGGCATTTTAATCTGGAAACTCTCAGGAAAAACCGCGATCAATACTTTGCTGAAGCGGTCCAGCGCTTAAAAGACGGAGAAGATTGGTACGAAACTCCGCACCAGGAAACGCTGGAAGAACAAGAGGCGCGGCGGCACTCTGACGAATGGGAAGATATCGTCCGCGACTATATCCAGGGGGGCATGCAGGGCGTTCTTATCAGAGAAACTTCAATCAGGGATATTGCCGTAAACTGCTTGAGGATTGACGCTGGAAAGCTCGACATGCTTTTGCAGCGCCGGATAGGTAAGGTGTTAAACACAATCGGCTGGGAGAAAAAGCAAGTCTTCAGAAACGGAACAACACAAAAAATATGGGTCCCAATGGAGGAAAAAAATAATGAAACTACCCGATTTCTCAAAACTGAAAATCTTTACTAAATACCGTAACGAGGAAATGACTCCGCCGGCGGAGCTTGATATCGTCAAGCACCCGCACCCAGCTCTGAAAAAGGTTTCGGAGTTTACTCCGCCGGACCATGACGTTGTTTATGAGAATCTTGTCGCGGAACGCATGGTCCAGCTCATGCTGAAGTTTGACGGCTCCAAGAAAATGAAATGGCTGGGCGTCGGACTGTCCGCTTCCCAGGTAGGAATTAACCGGCGATTTTTTGTAATGACGCCGTTTAAAAAGCAGCGCGAAGGTAACGTCTGGTATTGCTTCCGGCCTGTAATGACCGGCCACGGCAGAGAGCATGCGTCTGACATGGAAGGCTGCTTATCCTGTCCGGACTCTTACGTTATGGTCACGCGCTGGCGGATTATCGACGTTGAGTATTACGACAAGGAAAGAAAGCTGGTAAAGAAAACTCTGAAGGGCTGGGAGGCCCGTATCTTCCAGCACGAACTTGACCACTTAAACGGTGTTTTATGCACGAAGAAAAAGTGAGGTTAAATCCGTGAAATACATTGAACTTTTCGCCGGCATTGGAGGATTCAGATATGGTTTATCTCGGTTGGATGAAACTTCAGGATTTGAGAGTCCGCGGGAAACTTCCGATTCGGCAGCAGGACGCTCCGACGGTCCTTCAGACTTAGCACAAGCGGGGCGACAATCAAATTTTACTTGTGTTTGGGCAAACGAGATCGACAAATACGCTTGCAAAATCTATCGAAAAAACTTCGGAGGCGGAGAACTGTATGAAGGAGACATCACAAAATTCGACGAAAGACTTATTCCCGATCACGACCTTATCGTTGGCGGATTCCCTTGCCAGGCTTTCAGCGTTGCTGGCCGGCGGGGAGGATTCAAAGATACTCGGGGAACTTTATTCTTCGACATTTGCAGAATTGCGGAAGCAAAACGACCTCGCTATATGCTTCTTGAGAACGTCAAAGGTCTTCTTAATCACGAAAAAGGCGACACCTTCCGAACAATCATCTGCACCCTGGATGAATTGGGGTATGATGCGGAATGGCAAGTGCTTAACAGCAAGGATTTCGGAGTCCCACAAAACCGCGAGCGGGTGTTCATTGTCGCAAGTCTTAGAGGCTCAGGTGGACGAGAAGTATTTCCTCTCGGACAAGTCAATGGAATATCTCAAGAGGGCGCTCGAACGGAAGCGCCTGAGAATCAGTATTCCACAGCTATCACCTCAAACTACCGAAAAGGCGTTCATTCAGGGGGCGAAACCTATGCTATCGGAACACTCCGGACCCACAAAGACGGAGAAGGATTCAGAGAAATAAAATCCGGCCTTTCTCCGACGATACCGGCGCGCGCTCGGGAAGACGGAAGCGGACAGCCGATTATCGCAATCCCTGTTATCGGTGTCGATCGGCTCGGAAAATCTCAGAATGGCCGGCGCTTCAAAGAAAACGGGGACCCGTCGTTTACTTGCACTTCTCAGGACCGGCATGGCGTTTATGACGGGGTAAGGATTCGCCGGTTGACGCCGGTAGAATGTGAAAGGCTTCAGGGTTTTCCGGATAACTGGACTGAAGGTATCAGCGACACTCAGCGCTATAAGTGTATTGGTAACGCCGTAACCACAAACGTAATAACCGCAATCGGGAGGAAATTCTTATGTTCGATTCGATAAAAAAACTTTTCAAGAAAAAGGAAAAGAAAAAAGACGGTCCTTCGCCGGAACAGATTGAGAAAGTCCGGCAGAACTTCCTGAAGGAAATGGAGCGCCGGCGAAAGGTTAAGCTGCGTCGCGGGACCATTGGCGCTCGGGGCGCTTTCGGCAATCGGACAAAATCAATTCCAGCCGGATATGCCTTTACGTTCCCAAAGGTTTCAGACGTTCGCCGGCAAAAACGGGAACAAAAAGAAAAGGAGCTTGCCGCCAATGTCGCAGTTTGAAGAAAAACTTGAGGAATATATCGAGGAATTAAAGCCTGAGCTTAAAGGCCAGGTTGATTTTACGAAGTCTCCGGAGCAGCTTGGGTTTGACTCCCTGGATTATGTCGAGCTGGAAATGTGTATCGACGACGATTACGGCGTTGAATTCCATGACACTTCAAGGTATTTCAATAAGCCGCTTTCGGAGCTGGCGCACTACCTGGAAAGCGAGGTAAACTTACAACATGGCGGCTAACATAGACGAGCTTGTGATTCAAAAATTCAAAGAGGACTTCCAAAAAATAGTGATTCAGCACAGCGAATTCTGGACCTCTAACGACGTTCGCGCGATCGAGCGAGCGCTTCAAGAGCTTGGGCATGTCGAGCGTAAACTTAAATCAATCAACGAAAGGAAAAAGGTTTCTGTATGAAAAATTTTCTTTGGCTTGGATTACACGCGGTTCTGCTTCTTGCTTTAACCTTGTTTTTAACCGGCGCTACCTATGAGCGCTGCTATCCGGCAAAGGCCAGGAACGTCGTTGACGGTGATACCGTTGACGTTTTGATTCCTTTTTTTAACACGGCTCTGATTGACCGCGTTCGGCTGGAAGGTATCGACACGCCGGAGCTGTCGGAAGAAAAGGGCCGGCAATCCGCGGACGCTACGCGGACCTGGTTCACGGCAGCTAAAGAGGTGAATTTCTGCACCAGCCACAAGCGGGACAAGTACGGCCGCTGGCTTGGGGATTTCATTGGGTTTGACTTGACGGAAAAGAAACCGAAAAAAGTGTCCCTGGTTCAATTCCTGATAGCGAACGGATTTGAAAAACCTGAAGTGGAAGGCAAAAAGCCCTGGTGGAAACTTGGCAAAAAAAAGTAAGGACCGGTCCGGCGTCATTCCTGACAACCTGGATGAATACATTCACCGATCAGAGTATAAAGTCTTATTCCTGAAGTATTGGGCGATTCGCAAGGCTTATGCTGCGATCAAGAAGAAACATGACGCGCTCAAAATTGCCGCTGGGATTGAATTGGCACCTAAGCGCGCGAGAAAAAAGAAAATCTTGGGTCCGTCATAATCGGCCGCTGGTATTTCGGGAGTGATTTTAGAGAAAAAATCGGTTTTAAAAAGTGAACCGGCGATCAGAGGCAATGTTATAAATTGCTATACATTGCTATATCTGGCCGCCGGTCTTTTTTTGGCTATTTCTGCGCGGTTTCCGGTCTTAATTTCCTGAGCTGCGCGAAAAATACGGCATAGAGGCGGCGTTTAGGCCAGCGCGCGAAGCGCTGCCGGTCCTGCGGCCATTGCCGCGCCAGCCATTCGACAAGCTGCGCGCGGGTCCTGGGGATATAATAGGCGCTCACGGCCGCGGCTGGTCCTGGCTTACTGCTACGTCGTCGGCTGGGGTCCTGGGGTCGCCGTAACAAAGCGCGGCCATTTCTTCCGCCTCTCGCCTTGTGGCGTACTCGTAAGGCTGGCCGCCGGTCGGTCTTACTGCGCGCCATTCTTTACGGCCGGCGCTGTCTATGGTAACTTTTACCCACATTTTCCAGGGCTTCATAGGCTCGCCGCCTTTCCAAGCCGCGCCAGGGCTGCGGCGGCTTCCTGCTGCATGTCTCGGCATTGCTGCCGCATTTTTTCAAGCGTCCGGCCGTGTCTGCGCTCGCTGCTGAGGTATAAAAACCAGCCAGAGCGCCGGCGCGCGGCGCTGCGTAGTCTTTTATTCGTCTTCATGTGTTCCGCCTTTCTGGTTATGCTGCCGGCGTTCGGACCGGCTGCGCGTGTTTAAACGGCCGCCAGCGCTGCGCGGCCGTCCCGTCACAAGGTTTTAGGCGGTTTCCTCCTTCGGTTCATGGGCGCGGAGTATGTCTAAAATTTGCCGCGCTGCTTCCGGCGTCGTGCTTATATCAAAGCGGACGGATTCGGGGCCGCTGAACTTCAGACTATAAACTCCTTCCGGAAGTCCCTGCCAGATTGTCTTCTCTGCTGCTTCGCGTTCGGCCAGGTCCCAGCCTTTAACGGTCCGCATGGCGGCCAGGGTCCGCGCTTCGTGGTCGTTTGCTGCTGCTTCTTTCTGCTGGTGTTCATTCCAGGCGGCCAGGAATTCCGGCAAAAAGCGGCGCGCAATGTCTCGCGCTGCGGCTGCCGGCTCGCGCTCATAGCTGATATTTATTGCCGGCCGCGCGGCGCCGTAATGGTGCCGGCCTGGAAAGTTGCCGCTGATTCTCGCCTTGCTGCGGTCTGGGTATCCTATCCACAAGGAAAAGCTGGCGCCGTCTTTCTCGGCGTCAATATGGACATTATCCGCATAAAACCGGCCGCCGGTTTCCTCTGCTTCGGTCTTCTTAATGACCGGCTCCCAGCCTAAAGCCTTGACGATAGCGGCTAGGCGGTCGCGGCGCGCATAATAAAGCGCCTTTTCAAAGCGCCTTTCGTGTTCGTCGTGTTCTTCGTAATAGCGCGCGCGTTCGGTGCCGTCTGGGTTGCCTATTGAATAGCTGCCGTATTCTTCAGACAAGGCGCGCCAGGTATTGCCGCCAGGCGCGCGGCGCTTTAATTCGTCGTATACTTCCGCCAGCGTTCCGGCGTAGATTTCCTTTTTTTCGTGTCTTAATGTGTATTTTTCCATTGTCTTTTTCTCCTTTGGTTGTGGTGCTGTTTATTTTTCGATCTTGGGGCCGGTCCAGGTCAAGACGTGGAAACCGTCTTCAGACACAAGGCCGGCGCGTTTCAGGACGCCTAAGAGCGCCTGGAAAGTGTCCAGGGACCAGGCGCCGCAAGTGTGCGCGTAAAGATGCCCTGCCGGTATGCTGCCCAGGTCGCGGATAGCTTCCGCGAGCGCTGCCAGGGCGCGGACTGTTCCGGCTGCTGCTGTCTTCGGGTCTGTCTGCATGTTTTCCTTTCTGGCCGGTCGTTCGGATTTCCGGCCGCGTGGTTTACACCGGCCAGCGCTGCGCCGGTGCCGTCACCTAAAAGCCTAAAACGATTTGCGCGGCAATGCCTGGCGCCGGCTGTTTCTGGACCTGAACGCGCAGCGCCGCGGGTGCCTGGGGCTGCTCCTGGGCCTGGGGCGCGTTGATTGGCTCGACCTGGGACCGGTGAAAGAGCGCGTATTGTTTCGGCATGAGAAAGCCGCCTTTTCCCTGGGCGCGCGCCTTGTGTGCCGTGTCTGGGTCTTCCGCCTTGCTGCCTACTCCCAGCCATACAATGCCTTTTATGGTGCTTTTCTCGCCTTTCCGGACCTTAAAGCCGCGTTGTTTCCAGCCGTTGAAAGTCTTGCAATCTAAATACGGGATACCGTCGAAACCTTGCGCGCGCATGCTGGCCGCGGTGAAAGCATAGGACCAGGGCGAAACCGTTAGGCCGTGTTCCGCTATAATTCCTTTGATCTGGTCCAGCTCGCCGGCTGTCACGCGGTTTTTAATGTCCTGCCAGCGCTCGCGCAGCGCTGCAAAGTACGCTTTTTTTTCTTCTGCTGAATAGGTTTTCTTGTGGCTGTTCATGGTCTTAACTCTCCTTTTTTTTGTTTCGGTTTTTACGGGCTGCGATTTTCTCGCGGCGCTGCTGTTCTGCTGCAAGTCTGACGGCCAGGCGGAAAGCTGCGTCGATCGGTAAGCTGTACCGCTGCCGGCGTCCGTGTTCCCTAAATTCGAGAATATCGCCAGGGCATAAGCTGGCGACGATTTGCCGCGGCTGCTGGTATAGAATGCGATACGCGCCGCGCGTTTTCCGCGTGATTTTCTTTTCAAGGTTTGTCACTTTCTGACCTCCTGCGCTCTCGCGCTGTTTGAATTACTCTAACAGATACGGAAATAATACAGGGAAACTTTAGCGCTGTCTATAACATTTTTTAAAAAAGATGATTTTTTTTTAGTCGGTCGTGTTATTTCGTGCGCGGTCTATCCGGTGCTATCCTGTGCAATTAAAAAGGGGATATGTTGTAAGTCCTTATTTTATAAGCACTTATCCCCTATATCTACTATATCCCCTATATATATAAGAGTTATCTATTAGTAGTAATAATCTAGTTATATGTAACTTGGATATATACGCTCCGTCGGATAACTCTTAGGAAACACCAAAAAAGGGGATAGGACGGGATAACCTGTTGATTTTAAATGACTTAGCAGGGGATAGGTTACGGGATAGGACGGGATAGGACGGGATAGGGTCCTATAATGTTTTTTTTGGGGTGGGTAATAAAAAAGAATGATTCACGCTCGGAAAAACGTATCTATAAAAAAATAAAATTAAATAATAGGTGTATATGCCCGATAAAAAAATATGAAAAAAATCTGTCTTCGCTGTGGCTGGTCCTGGTTCCCTCGCTGCGAATATCCGCGCCGCTGTCCGCGCTGCCGGTCCTATTGCTGGGCGCTGCCTGGCTCCAAGAATCCGCCGCGCGGCCGGCCGTCCTCGTTTCCGGTGTACGCGCTCGGAGTCGGTGAAAGTGTTTTTATTAGGTTCTCGGAGGACGTTTTAGAGAATCGCAAAAGGTTGGACCGTATAAGACGTTATTCTAAAAGGACCGGCCGCCGGTTCGACGTGCAGCCGGTTCCAGGCGGACTTAAAATTCAAAGGATTTATGACGACGGAAAAGACAGCCCTATCTAAGCCGGTCACGCGCGCGGACCAGCTCGCCGCATTTAATCGCAAGG
>CAZMMY010000021.1:0-11569 GCA_964567495.1 uncultured bacterium | reverse complement strand
GGTAATGCCTTTTGACGATCTGCCAGCGTTCCTTTTCGGTATAACGCGCGCCGAACGCGGCCTTGAGGTCCGCGTAAGCGACTCTTTTTCTGCGATTAAACCGAAACGCGCAGGACCCAGCGGCGCGGGCCAGGGCAGAGGCCGCCCCGCCGGGCATCACGCCCAGAACAGCAGCCAGAATTCTCAGCCCGAAGGCGCCGGTCTTGTCCCAAAAATCTCTCACGATCTCTTTTCGTCGATCAACCGCATCAGCCGGCGGTTAAACTCCTCCTCCCCCGTATGCATCCGCAGGCGCGTGGCCAGGACCAGGGGGTTGAGTTTCTCCCCGATCAGCTCGGGATTGCGGTAAAAATCTTTCTCTGTCGTGATGATTTCCTGCGACGAGGCCGAATCGCTGACCATCTTGATTTCCTTCAGGTCTTTTTCCGTGAAAGGATGGTGGTCCGTGAACTCGAAGTTGCGGACCGCGCGGATCTTGATTTTTGAAAGCAGCAGCCGGAACGACTGCGGCGACCCCACTCCGGAGAACGTCGTGACTTTCTGGTTCTCCAGCTTCTGGAGCGGAACGCGCGCTTTTTTCCGGCCGCGGTAGAAAAACAGCGGCTCGAGATACGCCTCCACCAGGAAAGCTTTCGGCGCCAGCTTCTGGAGCTTATCTTTCAGCTCGCGCAGCTCTTTTTCAGGGACCAGGTTCGAATGCGAAATCACGACCGCGGAAGCCCGTTCAAGCGCCGAAATCGGCTCTCGCAGCACGCCGCGAGGAATAAGGCGGCCATTGCCGAAGGGGTTCAGGGCGTTGACCATGACAATCTCGAAGTCGCGCTTGATCGGCCAGTGCTGCATGCCGTCGTCGAGGATCGCGATGTCGACCGGCTGCTTTTTCATGATGTCTTTGGCCACGGCGACGCGGTCCTTGCCCACGCCGATCGTGACGCGCTGCAGGTTCTGCTTGTACTGCTCAGTCTCATCACTGCCGTAGCCGCGGGTCAGTATAACCGCCATTTTCTGGCGCTCGCTGATTCTGCGGGCGACGTATTCGACCAGCGGGGTCTTGCCGGTACCGCCCCAGGTCAGGTTGCCGATGCTGACGACAGGGAACGGGAAACGCTCGGACTTGAAAAACCCTTTTTCATAAAACGACCGCGTTAAACCGACGCCTGCGCCGTAAAAACCGGAGGCCACGGAAAGAAGCGGCGAGAGGGCCTTCGCCCCGGGGCCGGTTTCGTAACCTTCAGCTAAACGCCGGAAATAAGTTCTTGTCTGCTGAGACATGCTGCGTCCTTTCTGGTGAAGACAGGAAGACCGAAAGCCATTCGACGTGGCGCTTTGCCGCGCCCTGGAGCTTGCGGACCGCGACCAGCGCGTTCGAGCCAAGCTCGCTGCGGCGGGCAGGGTCGGCCAGAAGCCCTTCGAGGGACTTCTTCAGCCCGGCGGCGCCGTCTACGCTGACGACGCCGTTTTCCTGCCCGAGCTTTTCGTAAACTTCCTGAAAATTGAAAACATGAGGTCCGTAAAGAACCGGTTTCTGAAAAAAAGCGGCTTCGATGGGGTTCTGCCCGCCGTGAGGCACGAGGCTTCCGCCCATAAAAACGATTTCCGCCAGCTGGTAGAGCGAGCGCAAAACGCCCATCCTGTCCAGCACCAGGACATCGAAGCTTCCCTGTCCCGGTTTTGCGCTTGCGAGCGCGGCCCTGAGCCCGGCGGATTTCGAGGATGCAAGAATCGATCCGGCACGCTCGATGTGGCGCGGGGCCAAAATTAATTTCAGCGCCGGAAAACCGGCGCGAAGTTCGAAAAACACCTGCAGCAGCTGCTCTTCTTCGCCAGGGTGCGTGCTGCCCGCAATCCAGACGAGTTCGTCAGGCAGGAAGCCCCATTCGGCTTTCAAAGCCGCGGGCCCGCGGCTGTCGGCCGCGGCCTGATTGTCGAATTTTAAATTCCCCATGACTTCGGTGCGGGCTGCCGGGACGCCCAGTTCCACAAAGCGGCCGCGATCCGCGGCGCTCTGCGCCAGCACGAAATCCAGCCTTCTGAAAAGACCTCCCAGGAGGAAACCGGCCCGCTTGTAGCCTTTTTTGGATTTTTCGGAAAGGCGCGCGTTGATAATACCGACCGGGATTTTTTTACGCCC
This sequence comes from uncultured bacterium, assembly GCA_964567495.1. GTDB lineage: Bacteria > Omnitrophota > Omnitrophia > Omnitrophales > Aquincolibacteriaceae > CAYLPP01. The sequence continues at coordinate 9,438 of CAZMMY010000021.1, read as the reverse complement.
GGCTTCGATAATCATGTTGGGCCAGATCTCGGTCTCGGCCAGGAGTATCAGGGCAGGCTTGAAGCGTTCGATGAATTTCGCGTGTAGGAAATCAAAGTCGAAAGGAAAATAATGCGCCTCGAGCCGGAGGCCTTCCATCTGGGCCGCGATCTTCTGGCCTGTGGGCGTGACCGTGGTCAGAACGATATTCCAGCCGGGGAATTTTTCCAGAAAGAGCTCGGTGAATCTGCGGACGGCCATGACTTCACCCACGCTGACCGCGTGGAGCCAGAGGGTGCGGCCTTCTTTTTTACCGGCGGACTTTTCGAAAACGCCGAAGCGTTCCCGGAGCAGCTTGCCGGGCTTTTCCGCCTGCCGGAGTTTCATGAAAAAAACCGGCATGTAGAAAAGCGCGAAAACAAAAAAGGCTAAATTGTAAATCCACATTTTTAAAACCTATCTACGCGCGCGGATGAGCGGCTTCGTACGCTTCCTTAAGGCGCTTGGTCGTCACGTGCGTATAAATTTGGGTCGTGGAAAGATTTTCATGCCCCAGAAGCTCCTGCACGCTCCTGAGATCCGCCCCCTTGTCGAGCATGTGGGTAGCGAAGGAATGGCGGAGCATGTGGGGCGAAACATCTTTTTTAAGGGCCGTGGTCCGGCCGTATTTTAAAAGCATCCGGCGGATACTGCGGTCGGTGAGACGGCCGCCGGAACGGTTGAGAAAAAGGGGTTTTTTCAGGCCATGGTCGCGAGTGCGTGGCGGCCTTGCCTGGTTATAGTCCTGCACGGCCTTGAGCGCGGGCTGGCCCATCGGCACGATACGTTCTTTCTTGCCTTTGCCGCGCACGCGCACGAGCGCGCTGAAAAAATCCAGGTCGTCCACATTCAAGCCGACCAGCTCGCTGACGCGCAGGCCGGAGCTGTACAGGGTTTCCATAATGGCCCTGTCGCGCTTGCCCTCCCAGCTGTCCTTCGAAGGCGCGTCGAGCATGCGCACGACTTCTTCGGGCTCGAGAAAATCAGGCAGTTTTTTTTCACGCTTGGGCGTTGCAATTCCGGTCGCGGGATTATTCTGGATGACCGACTCGCGGGCCAGAAATTTGAAAAAGGAGCGAATGCAGGCGAGCTTCCTGGAGATAGAGCTCTTGGAATAATTCTTGTCCTTCAGCCGTGCCAGAAAACCGCGGATGTCGACATAGTCGACCTCGTTGATTTTCTTTTTATTGATGGAGGAGGAAAATTCCCGGAGATCGACCGAGTAGTTTTTTATCGTGTGGAGCGAAGCGTTCTTTTCAGATTCGAGAAATTTTAAAAAGCTCTGCGCATGGGCGTCCATGATCAGGGCTCCACGGTTCCTTTTTCGGTGTCAGAAACCTTTTCGTCTTCGCTCAACTCTTCGCCTTCCTTGGGCAGCTTGTTCATGATGTGGTTGCAGTTCGGATAATTCGAACAGCCGTAGAACGTACGCCGTTTCTTGGAAAGGCGTTTAATCATGTCGCCGCCGCAATTGGGCTCGGGACACTTCACGCCGGTCGGGATCGGGCGGGCAGTCTTGCAGTCCGGAAAGCCGGAGCATGCCATAAACTTGCCGAAACGGCCCCACTTGATAACCATGGTTTTGCCGCAGGCCGGACAATTGTGCTCGGTCGGCACGACTTCCTGGCGCATATTCTTCATTTCCTCGCGCGCCACGGCCACGTCGGCCGCAAACGGTTTGTGGAAATCGCGAAGAACCTGAAGCCAGTCGAGGTCGCCGTCTTCGATCTTATCCAGCTCCTCTTCCATGCCCGCGGTGAACTCCACGTCGAGGATTTTCGGGAAATGCTTGACCAGCAGGTCAGCCACGGTCTCCCCCAGGTCGGTCGGCATAAGCGCGCCGCCCTTGCGGTTGACATACTCGCGGTAAAGAAGCGTAAAAATCGTGGGCGCGTACGTGCTCGGGCGGCCGATGCCTTTTTCTTCCAGGATTTTCACAAGGCTAGCGTCGTTGAAGCGCGCCGGCGGTTTTGTGAAATGCTGGTTGCCCAGAAGCTCGAGAAGCTTGAGTGATTCGCCGGCTTCAAGATTCGGGAATTCCATTTCCTCGGCGGACTCCTCTTCCTCTTCGTCTTTTTTGTCCTTGTCGGACTTCTCCGTGGACGGGGCCGCGTACGGGCCGAACACCACGCCGAAGCCCGGGAAAAGGTTCCGGCGGCCGGTCGATTTGAAGAAATACTTGCCGCCCGCCGCAATTGTGATAGCGATATTCTCGTCCAGCGCCGGGACCATCTGGGAAGAAACAAATTTTCTCCAGATCAGATCGTATAGCTTGAACTCTTCTTCTGAAAGCACGTGCTTCATAGCGTCGGGCTCACGAAGAACCGAGCTGGGACGGATGGCTTCGTGCGCTTCCTGCGCACCCTTTTTGGCCTTGTAAAACGGCGGCTTGGGCGGAAGGAACTTTTCGCCGAATTTTTTCTGGATGTACTGCGCGGCTTCATTTTGCGCGCCGACCGAAATATTCACAGAGTCGGTACGCATGTAGGTGATCAGGCCGACCGTGCCCTGGTCGCCCAGGTCCACGCCCTCATAAAGTTTCTGCGCAATGCGCATGGTTTTGGCCGCGGGAAAGCCGAGACGGTTGTAGGCTTCCTGCTGAAGCTTGCTTGTGGTATACGGCGCCTGCGGATAACGCTGGCGCTCTTTCTTGTCGATCTTGTCGACCTTAAAAGGAAGTGCCGCAAGTTCTTTTTTGATCTGCTCGGTCTGCTCGCCGTTTTTCAAGTCGGCTTTTTCATTGCCGATCCTGTCGAGCTTGGTGAGAAATGGACGCGCAGAATTTTCGGGCTTTTCGCTCAGGACCTTGGCCTGCAGCGACCAGTATTCGACCGGCACGAATGCGCGGATCTCACGCTCGCGATCCACAATGATGCGCAGCGCAACGGACTGCACGCGGCCCGCGCTCAAGCCGCGGCCGACTTTTTTCCACAGCAGCGGGCTTAGTTCGTAACCCACGATACGATCGAGAATGCGGCGCGCCTGCTGAGCATTAACCAGGTTCATTTTGATCTCGCGCGGATGCTGGAAAGCCTCCTTGACCGCTTCTTTGGTAATTTCGTTGAACACAACGCGGCTGACGGCCGCTTCGGCGTTTTCTTCGCGCAGAATGTGATTAAGATGCCAGCTGATGGCTTCGCCTTCGCGGTCAGGGTCAGGCGCGAGAAAGATGCCCTGCTTGCCCTGGGCCATCTTTTTCAGATGCTTGACCGTTTTACGCGCTTTCATGATCACGATGTAGTTGGGCTCGAAATCCTTATCCAGCTCGACACCCATCTTGCTTTTGGGAAGGTCGCGGATATGGCCGAACGACGCCTCGACCACAAAATCATCGCCGAGAAATTTATTGATGGTTTTGGCTTTGGCAGGCGATTCGACAATGACCAGGTTGCGGGCTTTGCCGCCATAGGAAGCGCCGCTGCCGTTGGAAGCCGCAGCTTTTTTCCGGGGAGCTTTGGGCTTGGCCTCGGTAGACTCGGCGGATTTGGCCTTTTTCACCGCTTTGGCTTTTTTGGCCTTGGCCGGGGTATCTTGCGGGCCTTCCGGCTGGGCCGTCTCAGGCGCGGGCTCTTCGGAACCGCCGCCTACGAAATGAACGATCTCGACCTGGTCGCCTTCTTTTAGGGCCACCCTCTCTAGGGTCTGGCGGTTAACGACGGCCTGGTTATGCTCCACAACCACGGAATCGGGATTGATTGCCAGGGTCTCAAGAAGGCGCCGGAGATTCAGGGCCTCAATATTGCGATTTTCACCATTAATGTAGACGTTCATAGACCTTCCTTGTCCAGAGAGTATCGGAACATTCTACTCAAAAAGGCAGTTTTTTCAACGGGTGTTTTATCGGACGTACTTGAGGATTTCTTAAGTGACTTTATTGAAAAGAGTTAGGAAATCTCTTCCCAAGGATCGCCTTTGGAGGGGGGATTGGGGTTTTGCCCCTTCTTATCCGGCAAGGCAGAAAGCTTATACAAGGCTTCGAGGTGAGAAATTTGGGAGTCGCGGATAGCTTCTTTTTCAATCCGCTTGATCATTCGCTTCAAGACGCCGATGCGCATACCAAATTTTTCGACGCAAAGTGTCGTAAGTAAACGGGTTAACAAATTAATGTGAATTTCAAGATCCTGCAGCCTTTCCTCGTCCTTTTCCACCTGGTCGTTCAGCTTCTGAATCAGCTTCTTGGCGTGAGCAAGGTCGGTATGAAAGGCAAGGGATCCGGCAGCGCTCGTATCGAAGCGGCGCTTTTTAGCTGAGTTTTTGGATTTGCGCTTTTTCATATCTCTTTAAAGGGTATCACTGTTCCCTTTTCCGATCAAATAGCTTTTGGACGCCCTTAAGGGGCTATAAAGCAAAAAGTCTTCCCTTTTAAGCTTACTCTTAAAAGGGAAGACTTTTATTTGCAATAACTTACGACAAACGGCAGTACTACGCCGAAACTACGCGGGTTTTGGCCCACGAGTCCGCGACCCTGTCGCCCCTGGCAATCAGAGACACGATTTCGACGAGATAGCCGATGACCAGCACAAACGGAACAATCAGAAGAATGTTCCGGATCAAAGCCTGTAAAAAATTGACTTTATCGCCCGTAAGGCTGATCAGCTTAAGGCCGACCATGGCACGGCCCGGAGAATAGACCGCATCACGGAAAATAAGCCACGCGATGTTCACAACAATAAGAATGACGCTCCGGATGCCTTCGGGCACATTCAGAAGCAGCAGTCCGAGCACCAATCCCAGCACGATGGGAACGATGATTAAATCGATAACGCCTGCCGCAAAACGCCTGCCTTTAGGGGCAGCAGCTCCGGATCCAGAAAAATTTTCCATACTTAATGACTCCTTTCGAAAATCATAAACGGCCCTAGCAGTTACACTTGCTATATTATGCCTTCTTTCGGCTGGGCCTGCAAGGAACTTTAAGTAAACTTATTTAAAAGGGTGTAGCGACCATCCCCTTTTTTGCCGACATACCCGGCTAATTCCAGCAAACCTATCAGTCCGATAACATCTTTTACCCCCAAGACACCCGTTTCCGCAATTTCGGCGGCGCTCAGAGGTCCCTTTTCTTTTAAAAGGTCAAGCAGCCGGCACTGTTCCGGGCTCAGCCCCGATTCGGCGCGAATTTCCAATCTTTCTTCCGTCTGGATATCAGGAAGGTCAGAAATAGAGGTTTTTGCTGCAGGAAGTGAAATTCGCAGGACCTCCAGAATGTCCGAGGATGAAGCGGCCAGATACGCGCCCTGGCGAATCAGACGGTTCGATCCCTGCGAAGTGTACCGGTCCACCGGGCCGGGAATGGCGAAGATATCCTTCCCCTGCTCCAGCGCTTCCCTCGCCGTAATCAGTGAACCGCTTTTCTCATGTGCTTCTATTACTAGCACGCCGAGACTCAGGCCAGCGATAATGCGGTTCCGTTTCGGAAAATTTTCCGGAAGCGGCGGCGTTCCGAGGGCATATTCTGAAATAAAGGCGCCGCGTTCCGGAACCGTGTGCTCGAACTTCGCGCGATGGTTTGGGTACGGAACATCCAGTCCGCAGCCGAGAACCGCCAGCGTCCTTCCATATGGGACTTCAAGGGCGGCCTGATGCGCGGTCTGATCGATGCCGCGCGCCAGCCCCGAAACAATAGTCACGCCGGCACCCGCCAGCTCGGCCGCAAATTTTCGTGTCTGCGAAATCCCGTAATAGCTTGGATAACGCGTTCCCACGACGGCAAGCGCAGGTCCGTCTTCCTCCAGAATTTTTCCTTTTATATATAAGACCAGCGGAGGGAGCGCTATTTCACGCAGACAGGCGGGATATTTCTCGTCCCACCAGGTCAAAATAGTCACACCCATTTCTTCGCACGTCTCCATTTCTTTTGCAGCATCAAACGTATGTGCGATTTTCACGACTTCGGCGCTGCGCGGGCTGCTTTCGCCGGACATACGTGAAAGAAGGGCGGCGGGCGAATCGCCGTCCATAAGAAGGGCCCGGGCGACATTGGGCGTGGCGCCCTGCTCCATCCGGTTGAGAAAAAGAAGCGCTCTAAGGTCTTCAGTCGAAAGAGGCATGGTTCTTCCATGCCACAAACCGGAAGGAATTGCGAAAGGTAATCTGAGAGCCCGGCACAAATGTGCGAGGGCAGCACTCTAGATCAGGAGTGGTAAAACAGCGTCCACAAATAGCGGGTCTGAAGAAGCGCCAGTCCCTGCATAAGGCAGTAACCGATCACAACTCCAGCCATCAGGTTCAAAAGGCCCTGTAGTTTCATGGTTTTGCTCCGACCTCCAGTATCATTCTCTTCACGAGTGTGGACGGGGCGTCGTCGCGGACAACGACCTTACCGATCGCGACCGGCAGCACGAAACGCAGCTTGCCGGATTTTTTCTTTTTGTCTCGCGTCATAGCGGACAAAACTCTTTTAGCTTCGGCTTCCAGCCCGTTTACAGAAACCGGGAGGTGCAGCCTGCGGATCAGGAGCTCCACCCTGCGGCAGTCCGAAGCCTTAAACATTTTCATTTCACGTGCCGTACGCGCGGCGCAGACCATGCCCACCGCAACCGCCTCGCCGTGCAGGAGCTTTTTGTAGTCAAGCGCCTGCTCGAACCCGTGGCCGAACGTGTGGCCGAAATTCAGGATCATGCGTTCGCCCCGGGTCTCGAATTCATCACGGCTGACGACGCCCGCCTTGATACGCGAGCAGGCGTCGACAATTTTTGAGAGAAGTTTCGAATCTCCCTCAAGAATGGCTTCCGCGTTCCGTTCAAGAAGACGAAAAAGTTTTGCGTCGCGAATCACCCCATATTTCACCACTTCGCCCAAGGCGGCCACCAGCTCGCGGCGCGGCAGGGTCTTGAATACGGCCGCATCGGAAATAACCAGTTTGGGAGGATAAAACGCGCCGACCAGGTTCTTTCCTTCATGCAGGTTGATCGCGGTCTTGCCCCCGATAGCGCTATCCACCTGCGCAAGCAGAGTGGTCGGAACATTGATGAAGGGCACGCCGCGCAGGTACGTGGCGGCCGCGAAACCCGCAAGGTCACCCACCACGCCGCCGCCGAGCGCGAGCACCGCATCGCGGCGCTCAAAGCCCTTGTCGAGCAACTTTGAATAAATCCCGAAAAGCTGGTCCTTGGATTTTGCGGTTTCGCCGTCCGCGACCAGGTGCGTATGCAGTTCAAAACCGGCTTTTTTCAGTGCCTTCGCGACTTTGGGAAGATACAGTTTCGCGATGCCGGGCTGGCTGATGACCAGCACCCGCTTTCCGGACAAAACCTGCGCCGCGAGCTTTCCCGTTTTTTCGAGAAGCCCCGTGCCGACTACGATTCTGTAGCCGCCTTGGCGGCTAGAAACCGACGTGCTTTTCATTCCGGTTCTCCAGGATGATCATGATTTTTTTTGCCACCGCCTCGGCGGTTTCGCCGTCCGTATCCACTGCGAAATCCGCGGCGGTCTCGTAAATCCCGCGGCGCTGTGCGAAAATTCTCTCCAGGTTTTTCCTGGGGTCATCGCCTTTCAGAAGCGGGCGGTTTTTCTTGTTCTTGACCCGTTCCCACAGGCAGTCGAGCGAGGTCTCCAGGTAGCAGATTTTCCCTGAAGCTTTCATGCGTTCGAGATTGCGCGGCCTGAGCACCACACCGCCGCCGGTCGCAACGACACAGGGGGCGCTGGCGCTCACCTCGTTAAGAACGGCTTCTTCCTCGTCCCTGAAATACTGCTCGCCTTCTTTTTCAAAGACTTCATTGATGGTCTTCCCGAAACGTTTTTCGAGTTTCTCGTCCAGGTCGAAAAAAACGCGGTTGAGCATGGCCGCCAGGCACCGGCCTGTGACGCTTTTCCCCGAGCCCATCATGCCGATCAGATAAAGATTAGGCATTGGACTGCTTTAAGTATCCTTCGTAATTCCGTTTAATTTCCGCGACAGAATCCCCGCCGAACTTTTCAAGAAAAGCATCGGCGATCGTGAATGCGACCAGGCTCTCGCCGATCACGCTTCCGGCAGGCACTGCGCAAACGTCCGATCGCTCGAAGTCCGCTTTCTCGGCCTGCTTGCTCTTCATATTCACGGAAGCCAGCGGCTGCGCCAGCGTGGAAATAGGTTTCATGGTGGCGCGCACCACGATATCCGCTCCGTTTGACATGCCGCCTTCAATGCCGCCCGCGCGGTTGGTCTTGTGGTAATAACCTTTTTTAGCGTCGTAAAAAATCTCGTCGTGCGACTGAGAACCGGAAAGACCCGCAAGTTTCGTGCCCAGGCCGATCTCGACCGCCTTGACCGACTGCGAACTCATGACCGACGCAGCGATGCGCGCATCGAGCTTTCTTTCGTAATGAACGAAGGAGCCCAGTCCAATAGGGAGCCCGGTCACGCGGATTTCATACTGGCCGCCCAGTGAATCCTTGGCTCGCAGCGCTTCGTCGACGGCTTCTTTCATGGCTTTCTCCGCGGTTTTCGAAACGCAGTTCGTTTCAGACCGTTCGGTCTTTTTACGGATGTCCGCCACGGTCAGGTTTTCCAGCTCAGCGTCAGTGACCCGGCCTTTGCCGATCTGAATCACGTGGCTGGCGATTTCTATGCCGAACGCGTTCAAAAGCAGCTGGCAGGCGCCTCCGACCGCAACACGCATCGCGGTTTCACGCGCACTGGCCCGCTCAAGAATCGGACGGATGCCCTGGTTGTATTTCAGCGCGCCTGCAAGGTCAGCGTGGCCGGGCCGCGGGCGAAAGAGGTCGGGCATTTCGTTAATCTTAAAGTCCTTGTTCTTTAAAAGAAAACCGAGCGGAGCGCCGGTCGTGAGATTTTTAACCACGCCGCCAAGGATCTCGACCCGGTCAGTCTCGATCTTCTGCCTCCCACCGCGGCCGTAGCCCTGCTGGCGCCGCGCGAGCTGCCCGTTGACGTATTCCAGATCGAAGTCCAAGCCTGCGGGCATGCCCTCGAGAAGAGCCGCAAGATACTGTCCGTGAGATTCGCCCGTGGTAATGTAATTAAGCATTCGTCACTCCATATGTTTTAAGGATAAAAGCCGTTATGATATCGCCCCACAAAAAACTCGCCGCTCCCGCCGCCGCAAGAAAAGGGCCAAAAGGAATCGTTTCTTCTTTTTTGATCCACTTGCTGTATAGCGCCGGGCCCACAGCCGCAAACGGCGCCAGAAAAAAAATCAGGCACACGCGCTGCGGGCCCATGAAGGCGCCCATCATGGCCAGCAGTTTGATATCGCCGCCGCCCATGGTGTCCTTTTTAAAAATCGCGTTTCCGATCAGCCCGGTCGCAAGCAGAATGCCGCCGCCCGCGAGAATACCGAGTGCGGATTTCGCCAATCCCCAGTACCAGACTGTTTCGCGCTGAAGTTCCGGCCAGACCGCACTGCAGACCAAGCCGAGCAAGATGCCTGGAAGGCTGAGCAGGTCCGGGATCAGGCCCGTTTCAATGTCTGT
>CAZMMY010000020.1:0-11741 GCA_964567495.1 uncultured bacterium | reverse complement strand
TGCAGGACGCGCAGAACCTTCAGCTCGTCCGCTTCGAAATCCGTTAAGTTTCTTTTCGGCGCTTCTGTTTCAACGCCGGCGCAGAAACTTTTTTGCGCGGGCATGAGGACCATACTGCGCGCGCCTGAATTTTCGAGCAGAAGCGCAATGTGCTCCTCGGCATTTTCCGAGGGCGGCAGCATCAGCGTAAACCAGAAATTAAATCTGTGAAAACGCCTGTGGCTGCGTACAACGCCCGGGTGCGCATTGATTCGCGCAGCCGCCGCTTCAAATAAAAGATCGTCTTCCTCAAGCTCGGCCGCCGCCCATACGTTTTGATAGGCAAACTGCCTCGCATCCAGGACCGCCCTCAAAGGGCTGACCGCGCCTTCTTCGTTCAGACGCAGGACCCGCAACAGAACTTCAGCGGCGTCGAGCCCCGTTTTGGCCGCGAGCGCCTCGAACGGCCTGGGAATGAGCGGAACTCCCTTTCGTAACCAGCCAAGAAGCTCACGGTCTTTGTCGTCCATGCCAAAATCTCCGGCTCCCGAAGAAAAAGAAACCTCACCTGCAAATTCCTCAATGGGGAAATTCTGCCGGAAGGTCTTATAAATTTTGGAAGGGACTATAATACAATTCCGCCGGAGCTTTGTCCAGAGGCTATGCAACCGCCTGAATCTAAAGGACTTAGACCTGCTCTTCGCGGCGTTCGCGGATATGGTGGCGTACGTCGATCCCGCGCTTCAAATAGATGACGTCTTCCGCGATGTTGGTAGCAAGGTCGCCTACGCGCTCAAGGTTGTGAGCGACCATGATCAGGCTTACGCCGGTGCGGATATGCTGGGGCTTTTCGGCCAGAATGGTCTGGATCTCGTCATAGATCTTATCGTTCAGGTGATCAACGATATCGTCCTGCTCGAGAATGACAAGCGCCTTGTCGGGATCGTTTGCGATGAAAGAATCCAGCGCGTCGCGAACCATGCGGCGGGCTTCTTTTGCCATGACCGGAAGATCCTTGTAGGGTTTGAGCGGCGGCTCCTGGTTGATGACCAGGGCCTTTTCGGCGATGTTCACAGCCTGGTCGCCCATGCGTTCCAGGTCGTTGGTGATTTTCAGCGCCATGGTGATCAGGCGCAGGTCTGCGGCGGCCGGCTGATGGAGCGCGATCAGCTCATGGCCAAGCTCGTCGATCTCGATTTCGTACAGGTTGATTTCCTGGTCGCCCTTGAGCACCAGGTTGGCTTTCGCGCTATCGCGGTCGAAAAGCGCAGCGGTCGCGTTCTCAATGGCCTTCTCAACCAGCAGGCCCATCTTGAAGACGCGTTCTTTCAATTTCTTCAACTCGTCATCGAAATGCCTTTTCATGGGGGTTTATCTTAAGGAGATGCCGGAAAATTGCAAGCATTCTCTAAGTAAAATCCCTGTAAAGACAGCGGTCATGTTTCAGCCTTTGATGACGCCGAGCGGTTTCATGCGGACCACTTTGCGCGCAATGCCGGCCTGGTGGATGACGCCAACCACGTCGCTGACGTCCTTGTAAGCGTCAGGCTGCTCTTCGGCGATCCCCTTCCAGCCGCGGCCGCGCACGATGATCCCTTTTTCTTCCAGCTCGCGTTCGATCGAACGGCCGCGGGCGGCCTTAGCGGCGGCAGTCCTCGACATGGCCCGGCCCGCGCCATGGCATGAAGTGCCGAAGGTTTCGTTCATAGCCTGCTTCGTCCCCGCCAGCAGATAGGAATAGCGCCCCATGTCGCCGGGAATGATCACGGGCTGGCCTGTCTTCTGATAAAAAGCAGGAAGCTCGGCCTCACCCGGCGCGAAAGCGCGCGTGGCGCCCTTGCGGTGCACGCACAGGGTCTTCTCTTTTCCGTCCACGCGGTAGCGCTCGAACTTCGCGATGTTGTGGCAGACGTCATAGACCAGGCTCATGCCGAGGTCCGTAAAACTGCGGCGGAAAAATTTCTCGAATACTTCGCGCGCGAGATGCATGAGGCACTGGCGGTTGTTCCAGGCGTAATTGGCGGCCGCGCGCATGGCGCCCAGATACTGCCTACCCTCCGGCGAATGTACAGGCGCGCAAGCGAGCTGGGGATCCGGCACATTGATATTGTATTTCGCAAGCGCGCGGCGCGACGCCTCGATCGAATCTTCGCAGACCTGATAACCGAAGCCCCGCGAACCTGAATGGATCATCACCATGACCTGGCCTTCATGAATATTCCACGCTTCAGCGATTTCAGTGTCCAGGATCTGGTCGACCGCCTGCACTTCCAGGAAGTGATTGCCCGAGCCCAGCGTACCCAGCTGGTCCGCGCCGCGTTCGTATGCTCGCGGCGAAACTGCGTCCGGGTCCGCGTCGTGAAGCAAGCCATACGCCTCCGTGCATTCGAGGTCTTCGGGAACCCCGAACCCTTTCGAGACCGACCAGCGCGCGCCCTGCGTCAGCATTTTCTTCGCTTCCGACGCGCCCACCCGGATCGCGCCCGACTGCCCCACGCCGCAAGGCACGTCGCTGAAAAGCCGCGCGACCAGGTCTTTCAAATGCGGGCGGACTTCCGCCTCGGTCAGATTCGTGCGCACGAGCCGCACGCCGCAATTAATGTCATAGCCGACGCCGCCGGGTGAGATCACGCCCCCTTCGTCAGGGTCGGTTGCAGCGACCCCGCCGATCGGAAAGCCGTAACCCCAGTGAATGTCGGGCATGGCAAGCGAATGGCCCACAATTCCCGGCAGGCAGGCAACGTTCGCGACCTGCTCAAGCGACTGGTCTTCCTTGATCTTGGGCAGGATTTTTTCGTCCGCAAAAATAAGCCCGGGAACACGCATGCCTTTTTTGTAAGTCACCGGAATTCGCCAGCGGAAGCTGTCTATTTTCTCTAAGGGAATTGACATATTTTCATTAGAGGTCAGATGCCAGAAAACAGATACCCCCTCCTCTGTTTTCCGTTCTCCGTCTTCTGCTTTCCTAAATGTCCAGGATGACGCGCGCGGTCCATCCGCTTTTATTTTTTTTCATTTCAAAATTATGATAAGTCACGGCCTTGACCTCATAGCGCTGCTCGAAAACGTCCGGGTCGTAGGGCACAGCGCCGCAGCGCACGTCGAGCTCCTTTTCGCCCAGCTTTTCAAATTTGAATTCCACGACCAGCAGCCGTTTGGCGGAAAAATTGAAAAGAAGCTCCCGCATCCATTTAAGGAACAGCTCTTCCCTGTTTTCCGCCTTGAGAGTAAAGCCCAGGAGAAGGCGGTCTTTTTCCGCCAGGATCTTTTCAAGGTCCGTGATCAGGTCGACCAGGCCGAGGGCCGCGTCGGTAAAAAGGCCGGTGATATCAGGAGAGCGGACCTCGAGCCCGACGTCGGCGGTATGTTCAAATACTTTGTGGGGGGCCATAAACGGGCGCGGCCCGGCCGTTATTTCCTCGCGGCCAGGGCTTCGCGGATCTTGCCGATCAGGGTTTCAATCGTAAACGGCTTTTTGAGCGTGGCGTGAATATTGCCAAGATCGAAAAGGCGCTGGGGAATTTTCTCGTTCACGCTCGCGATGATGACCGGCACATTGGATTTTTTCTCGGTGCGCAGGCGGGTGAAAAACTCCTCACCGTCCATGACGGGCATGATCATGTCGAGCACGATCAGGTCCGGGTTTTCACGGTCAACAGCCTCGAGGCCTTCCTTGCCGTTGAATGCACGTACAATGTCAAAAGATTCGCCCTTGAGATAAAGGCCGTAAAGTGTGTGGAGGTCTTCGTCGTCGTCTACAATCAGGATTTTATTGCCAGCCATCGATTTTCCTCGTTAATTAAGCACGTTAAATTCTACTTTAAAAGTGGCCCCTTTGCCAAGCCCTTCGCTCTCAGCCCAGATTTTACCGTGATGAAGCGCGGCAATGTCCCGCGAAATCGTCAGGCCGACGCCGATCCCGAGCGAGGACGCTGTCTTCTGTACAAAGCGGTCGAAGATTTTTTCCAGAAACTCTTTCTCGATGCCAAGGCCCGTGTCGCTGACCCTAACCGTGATCTTGTCGCCGTTCTTCCGGCTTGCGGCGATGATCTTTCCTTTTTCAGTAAATTTGAGGGAATTGCCGATCAGGTTCACGAAAAGACGGTAAAGCATGTCGCGGTCGCCTTCCATTTTAAGGGGCTCCCGGGAAAAATCGGTTTCGAGCTTCAGGCCCTTCTTCGCGCAGATCGGCTCCATGTCCTGCCGCACCTGATCCAGCACCTCATTCAGATTCAGCGGCGCAAGCACCGCCTTCTGCATGCCGGACTCAAGCTTGGTCAGGTCCAGGATGCTGGTAATAGTGCGGACCAGGCGGTCGGTATTGTTTTTAAGAATATCGATAACCTGGCGGTACTTTTCGGCCTCTCCTGTTTTGAGCAGCTCTTTTTCAAACCATCCCACGGCCATCTCGAACTTGGCAGTCGGCGTCTTGAGCTCGTGCGCCACGTCGCGGATCAGCGAGTCCTTCATCATTTCGATGCGCCGCAGCTCGGTCACGTCCCGCATGACGCACTGGATGAATTTCACGTTTTCTTCATGGTCGAGCATTGGGGTCAGATTGATCAGGTAGGAAATCTCGGCCTTGGACGTCTTGTGCTGCTGGGTCATGGCGAGGTTGATCAGCGGCGTTTTTGTCTGGCAGACCCTTTCCATGGATTCCTCGAAAAGCCTGCGGGAATCCGCGTCAAACAGTTCCAGGAAAAGCTTCATGCCCTCGACCTGCAGTTCGTCGCGCGTAGCGCCGGACACGGCTTTGTTCAGCAGCGCAATTTCGCCGTCAGTCGTCAGGATCATGATGATGTCGCTGGCGTTTTCCACAATCAGCCGGTACTTCTGTTCGGACTCCTCCAGAGCTTCAGTACGGTAACGCAGGTTGTCGAGACTGGTGCCCAGGCGCTCGACCATTTCATTAAACGCTTCGCCAAGGTCCTGAATTTCGTCGAAGGAGTCAATATGCGCGCGAGCCTGCAGGTCGCCGGCCAGGATTTCCTGGGCAGTGGCTTTCAATATGAAAAGCGGACGGATAGCGAGCCAGGAAAGCCCGCCGATCAGGAGCGCAAGGAAGAATGCCATGATAAAGGCGACCATGAGGCGCTGTTCAAAAACCATACGCAGCTCCGTCTCGAAGTTGCGCTGGCTGAAGACGATCAGCACCCGGCCGATGCGGCGGTCGTGCGCACGAATGGGCACCGAAACCACATACGTGCCCTGGTCGGTTTTTTTGACACCGACGAACTTTCTGTCGACCACATCCGGCGGAAGGGTCGCATAAGTCGGCAGGTTGCCGCCGGCGGAAACGATGACGCCCTCCGCATCCTCGACGCGGACCTCGACCACGTCCGCGCGCTGGGACATCCATTCGATATTCGCCAGCAAGACCTGCTGATTCTTCAGTATAAGGGGGACTTTGACGGTCTCGGCAAATACCTCAGCCACGGCCTGCAGACGGCTTTCAGCGTTCTCCAGCACCATGCCGCGAACAGTCTTAAAGGTGGTCCGGAACAGGAGGAGAAGCATGAGAGTGACCAGAACCAGGACAGGGAAGGCAAACTTGTAGCGCAGGGACAGCCGGAAGGGGCTGCCCTTCTTCTGAAACTTCACGATCTTCTTTTGGAGATCCTTGCCTTTTCGGGTCACTTAACCTCGCCCGGGCCACCGCCCAGTTTTCGCTTTACACAATTCTCTGCGTGCCTATAATCGTCAAACCTGCGCAACCTGAACAGCCATCCTCTTTTAGGATAGCAGATAACCTTTAACTATTCAGAAGACACTTCTTATAGAATAACGATTATGAGAGCCGGAATCTTTACTACTACCGTTGAGAAAATTGAGGAAATGGGGGTCCAGAACACCCGCCATTTCAAGCTGGCCTTTGACCCCGGAACCGTCTTTGACTTCGACGCCGGGCAATTCGTCAATATCCTGATCCCTGAAACCGCCGAACACAAGGCCCTGAAGCGGTCTTATTCCATCGCGTCCACCCCTGTCTGGAAGGGGTATTTCGACCTTTGCGTCAAGCTGGTGCCCGGCGGCACTGCCACGAATTTCCTTTGGACCCTGAAGGAAGGCGACAAGCTGACCATCCAGGGCCCTCTCGGCCGTTTCACTCCCCGCCGGCCTCTCCCCAAGAGAATCGCTTTTATTTCAACCGGCACCGGCATTGCGCCCTTCCGCGCCATGATCCACTCCCTGCTCGATGAAAAGGCGCCCGTGGAAATGTGGAACATTTTTGGGAACCGTTTCGTGGAAGACGTGCTTTACCAGGCGGAATTCGAAGAACTCGCAAAGAAGCATTCGAACCTGAAAAACGTGTTCACGGTTTCGCGGCCCAAGGAAGGCCAGTGGAACGGAGAGAAAGAATACGTGCAGCACATGCTGAAGAAATATATCCAGACGCCCGCCGACACCCACATCTACATCTGCGGTTTGACGAACATGATCAACGAAGTCGTTGCGACCGCGACCGAGATGGGTTTCACGAAAGAACAAATCTTCTACGAAAAGTACGACTAGTCTTCCACTCCTTTAAGCCATCGGTCTTTCGAACTCGGGCCTGACGAACTCGATCGTGCTTTCTAGTTCAAACACCTTAACATCCAAAAGAAGGTCGAAAGCGTCCAGAATAAAATCCACGCGGACTTTCGTGATTCTCGCGGGATAAAGCTTCGGGTCCGGCTTGACGAAATCGCTGGGCGGGCCCGGCAGAGGCAGGAACTCCCCTTCGGGCATCCTGATCGATCCCAGTCCCGTCGGCAGCAGGCCGGTTGCAGGTGGAGTCTCCGTGTAAATATCGCCGCTTTGGCGGACAAGCTGCAGCATCCCATCGATCTCAACTATGTAAATAATCTCCCGCAAATTAGGATCAATGTTCGCGCCGGTAATTTTACCTTTTCCCATTGGCACGCCCTCCGCGTCTTTGACTTCGAGCTCGCTTCCTAACGTCAGGCTCGAAATGCTGACGGTGCGTGCAGGCACCGGAGGAATCGGCTGCGGCTTGGGCTGGACCTGCGAATATTCAGTCTGAGGCACAATTTCAAAACCGGGTATCGCCTGAACCGCAGGCGGCTTGGGCTGCGAAAACTCTGTCGAGGGAACTCTTTCAAAACCCGGCGCCAGGTCTTTCGGCCGAAGCTGGTTAAAAACAGGCCCCTTCGAAGAAGGCGCGGGCTGCGCAGGTTTTTGAGTTTCGCTTTCCGCAGCCACAAACGTGATGGCCTGCAGCGCAAACTGGGTTTCCGGAATTAGCGATACCAGGCTCAACGGCGCGGGTGCGTATGCCGTGGAATAATACTCGTACTGGGGGTCAAGAGAGTCTGCGGCGCTCGTGAGCGTAATTACAGCAGGCGCAGCGCTGGCAGAAACCAGCACGGTTTCCGGCTCGCGCTCTAAAGGATTTTTAAGCGGCTCGGCCTTACTTTGCAGCTTCTTCAACGATTCCACATACTCTTCCAGCGTCAGCCCCCCGGCTACTCCGGGCTTGATGGCGGCGCCGTCTTTGGCGCCGTAAATCAGCTTGGCCAGTTCAAGGGCTGCTTCAGCCAGTCTTAGAGCTTCTTTTGGGTCATACTTCGGGCCGTCGTTTTTCATGTACATTTTCGCCTGCGCGATCATGTTGTACATCGAAAGGACCGCGAGCATTTTGACCGGGTCGCCCGCAGCTTCAATGACCATGCGATTGTCAAAAATCAAAGTCAGGTTGCCGTTATTGACTTCCTTGGGCCACTTTTTGGGATCAGTCAGGGTCGCGATATCGAGCTCTACGAGTTCGGAACCCGCGTCCGTCATCCAGTATTTCCCGTCGGCCGTTTTAAAAATGCTGACCACGTGGCCGAGCGTTTTGTTTTCCTTGGTATAACCCTGCCAAAAACCTGACGGGATGCCCATCCAGGTAAACGTCATGTTCTGCAGCAGCGTGAAAAGCTCGCAGTTCGCGGTGCTGGTGCCGTCGGACGAGCCGCCCAGGTTGTTCGGGTTGCTGGAGCGAGGGCTGTAACCGATGACTCCGGCGATAAAATTCGCGGTCGCGATGGCGGCGAATTTTTCCAGCTTCGCGATGTCGTCCTTGTTGCCCGCTTTTCGGGCCGCTTCGAGCTTGTCTTTCAGCTGGCCGACCAGTTCGGTAAAGCTGCCTATTTTCAAGGGATCCATTTTAAGGTCGCGGAGCATGGTCCCGATAAACATGATCTGAGAAGCGACGAGGTTCATGCGTTTCGAAACTTTCGCGATCTCGTCCTTGTTTTTCTTCATATCTTTTTCAAGCTCGTCAAGCTTGGCCACGAGGGCTTTATGCTCGGTCAGAAGGTCCCTGATCGTCTTGCCCTTCAGCTCGCGCGTGAACAGGTCTTTCCACATCAGGTCGAGCAGCGCGAAAATTTCACCGGGCTTGAGCGTGTCGGCGATGGGTTTGTACTTGTCGAGAACGTCCTTGAGCACCGAAGCCGGAATATCAACCGCCTTCAGTTCAATCGGGCGGACCGGGCCATCGGAAGCGAGAAAAATCGAATCGCCCATGAGAAGCATGTTCCCATCGATCAGCGCCCCGCTGAGCATGCCCTGAAGAATATAAGAGTATTCTCCGGTGGTCTCGGTATCTTCGCTCTCTGCATCGAGCGTTTCTGTTTCGGAAACTGAAACTTCCAGCTCACCAAAAACGACATCGTCGCCAGGGAAGGCTTCGAAATCGATCTTTTTCAGAGTCACCGGAAGAGTTTCTTCTTCGACTGTCGCTGAAGGCTCCTCCGCGGGCGCGGCGGATTCCGGAACCTCGTTCACAGTCACAACCGTCACAGCCTCGGCCGGCGCGGGCGACCCTGAAAGCTTGTCAGCTGCCGCCGCGGTTTCCTCTGAAAGAGCCGCCGATTCAGAAGCCTCGGAGAG
Organism: uncultured bacterium; assembly: GCA_964567495.1. Classification (GTDB taxonomy): domain Bacteria; phylum Omnitrophota; class Omnitrophia; order Omnitrophales; family Aquincolibacteriaceae; genus CAYLPP01. The sequence continues at coordinate 2,885 of CAZMMY010000020.1, read as the reverse complement.
CGGGCTCATATCGAGCGTGTCGTCGAATTCGCCGGGAATGCCGGCCGAACGCTGTGTCTGCTCGGCTTCACTCTCCTGCAGCTGTTCGATTTCGCCGAGCGTCATGGTCGGCGACATGGCCGACATTTCAGGAGCCTGAGCTTCTTCGGCCTGAAGCGGTGCGGGAACGTTTGAGAAAATCAGGGTAAAAATAAAAAAAGCAGAGGAAATTTTTTTCATGGGAGCGAAGGTCCCCTTTCAAATTTTTGAGGTTCTTTTAAAGAACCTTAACTCCCCTACGCCGGGGCTTCAAGGAAGGTTTGTAAAATGCTGCAAAAAGTTAGTTTCCCGCAGGGAGAAAAAAAGAGGTGTTAAAACCCATCTCTCCCCTATACAGAGACCGGACTTCAGCGCTTTAAAAAGTCAACGGCGCAAGGGGCCTATAATGAAGAAGCGTCGGAGATAAAATGGATGTGCTGGTTCAGGATCAGTTCGCGGATGATGTCCGCGTCTGCCGGCGGGAATTTAAAAGCCGTAAGCTCGGAGGGAGAAATCCAGCGGAAATCCTGGCAGTCTTTGGCGCAGGCCTCGCCCGCGCTCCAGTCGCAGATCCAGAAGCACAGCAGCAGCTCACGTTCAGGGTAGCGGTGCGTGACCTCGCGGAGCAGTTTCCGGGGCCGGATGCTGACGCCCAGTTCTTCCTCGACCTCGCGGATAAGGCAGGCTTCGATGGTCTCACAATTCTCCCGTTTGCCGCCGGGGAATTCCCAGTAGCCTCCGAGATGATCGCCCGGTTTGCGCTGTGCGATCAAAAGTTTGCCGCCTTTTGCGATGATGGCGCAGCCGACTTCTAGGACGGGTTTTTGAGAAGGCATGGCGGATTTTATCGCGCCCGCAGTTTAAAAAAAAGAAAAAACCTTTTTTCGCGCTTGTTTCCCGCACAGGCCGCTCCTATAATCTCCGCATGGACACAGCCGCAACAGCCGTTTCCAAAATTCCGATCGCAGAAAAAGCGGCGGAAACGGCCGCGCGCAAGGCGCTTGAGAAACTCGGCGCGGCAGAAGCCCACACCGTCCTTTTCTTCGCAACCTCAGACCATCACCGCGCCTACGGCGCCATCGTAAATAAGATCAGGCAGGTCACCGGCGCGCAGAACGTCGTCGGCGCAAGCGCTTCCGGCGTGCTGACCGAAGAAATGGAAATCCAGCACCAGAGCGGCCTGGCGCTGATGGCATTCAAGGAACACCCAAGTTTCGAGGCCTTTCCCTTTCTGATAAACCATCTGCAGGAAAATAATGCCCGCGCCGGCGAAAACCTGGGCGAATTCCTGCGCCGCAACAGCGTGCAGGCCGAATCCCTGCTCCTTCTCCCCGACGCTTTCAGCTTCCAGAGCAGCGCGTTCTTCGACGGTTTCGAGGCCGCGTACGGCTACCTGCCCATGCTGGGAGGCGCGGCCAGCGAAAATGGGCGCGCGGGAAAGAGCTGGCAGATATGCGGCGGCGAGGTGGCTTACGACGCTGTGGCCGGCCTGGCCTTTTCGGGCAAATTCGCCTCAGAGACCGGGATCACCCGCTCCTGCCAGCCCTTCGGCGAGCCCCTGCGGATCACGCGAGCGGACGGGAACTACATCTATGAAATGGACGGCCGCCCGGCCTACGATATCCTGCTGGAATGCCTGTCCGGGCTTGATCTGGAAGACCAGGAACACCTCCTCGAGAAGGTTTTCCTGGGCGTGCCCATGCGCAGCTATCAAACAGACTTTGCCGGGAACTATCTGACCCGCAATATCATGAGCGTAAACGCCAAGAAAGGCGCGCTTTCCTGCGTCGGCCCTGTCGAAGAGGGCGAATTCGTAACCTTTACCGTTCGCGACCCCCAGCTGGCCGAACGCGACATGCGGAACATGCTGGAAAACATGCTGCCCACCAGCCCGGCCCCGGGCAAACCGTCCTTCGGCTTCTATTTCAACTGCTGTGCCCGAGGCGAGGTCCTGTACGGCCAGCCGGGCCGCGACACCGCGCTTATTCGGGAGTATTTTCCCAATGTCCCGGTCATCGGCTTTTTCGGTTACGGCGAGCTGGCCCCCGCCGACCACGTCAACCATCTCCACCATCATACCGGCGTCCTGAACCTGATCTCGGTCTAGAGTTCAAGTTTGACTTTTCACTCGTCGTAACTATAATAAGTTTTACAACTTAGAGAAAAGGACTTGATGGCGACCGACAGTTATTTTTACCATTATTTTTTTATCGGTATCTTCGTCCTTTTTGCCGTCACGTTCCCCGTCCTTCCGATTGTCGTCGCGCATTTTGTCGCCCCAAAAAAACCCTCCCCGAGCAAAAACGCCACCTATGAGTGCGGTCTGGAGGCCACGGGTGAATCCTGGATCCAGTTCCGTATTCAGTACTACCTTTACGCCCTGATTTTCGTTATTTTCGACGTAGAAACTGTCTTCATCTATCCCTGGGCCGTCGCCTTTAAACAGCTGGGTATGTTTGCCTTCGTGGAGATGGTGATTTTTATCGCAATTCTTGCGGTGGGGCTGGTTTACGCATGGAAAAAGAAGATCCTGGAGTGGGAATAAATGGGCCTGACCAAGAACGTTTCTACTGTTGATGACGGGCTGAAGAGCGAGCTGGGAAAGAAAGGGGTGGTCGTAGCCACCCTCAACGACCTCTATAACTGGGGCCGTCGCTCCTCTATATGGCCCATGCAGTTCGGCCTGGCCTGCTGTGCTATTGAAATGATCGCCACCGCCTGCGCCCGATACGATATCGCCCGATTCGGCGCCGAATTGTTCCGCCCCTCACCCCGCCAGGCCGATCTCATGATCGTGGCCGGCACCGTGACCAAAAAAATGGCCCCTCAGGTCGTACGTCTCTACAATCAGATGGCCGAACCTAAAT
>CAZMMY010000019.1:10948-11859 GCA_964567495.1 uncultured bacterium | reverse complement strand
AATCAACAAGCTTCGGGCAGAACATCCGGGCGCGGAATTCATTATGCACCCGGAATGCGGCTGTCTGACCAAGTCCATGCATCTGGCCGATAAAATTCTGTCGACCGAAGGCATGGTCAAGTACGTCAAGGAATCGCACGCCAAGGAATTCATCGTGGCGACTGAAACCGGCATCCTTCACCGCATGAAAAAAGACAACCCTGCGAAATCTTTCATACCGGCCAGCCCGCAGGCTGTCTGCAGCTTCATGAAGATGAACACGCTTGAAAAAGTCGTGCGCGCGCTCGAGACGCTGACCCCCGAGATCCGCGTTCCCGAAGAACTCGCAAAGCGCGCCAGCAAGTGCATCGAACGCATGCTGGCCATTGTTTAATCCAGGGGAAAAATGAACCAGGAAGAAACAAAACCTCCAGTCAGGAAGCAGACCCGGCAGGTCAATGTCGGCGGCGTGACCGTCGGCGGCGATGCCCCCGTCCGCATCCAGTCCATGTGCACTACCCACACCCGCGACGTGGAAGAGACTGTTGATCAGATCCAGCAGCTGACCGAAGCGGGCTGCGAAATCGTCCGCGTTGCTTGCCCGACCGAGGCCGACGCCCGCGCGCTGGGCAAAATCAAGCAGCGCATCAAAATCCCTCTCGTTGCCGACATTCATTTCAATCACCGTTTCGCGCTTATTGCGCTCGACGAAGGCGTGGACAAGCTGCGCCTGAATCCCGGCAACATCGGCAAGCGCGAACGCACGGTCGAAATCGTGGAGAAAGCAAAAAAGCAGCACGTTCCCATCCGCATCGGCGTCAACGGCGGCTCGCTGGAAAAAGATCTGATGGAAAAATTCGGGCCCACGCCGGAGGCGCTCGTTGAAAGCGCCAAGCGCCACGTGGCCATTCTTGAAGAATTGGATTTCCGCG